>CAZTWR010000064.1:0-9187 GCA_964618055.1 uncultured Pirellulales bacterium
TTTACTCTTGTCCATTATTCTCTCCAAATTACGCTGCTTCGCATTATATTAAACCAAACAGTATAATAATGCTATAATCAGTCGTCAAATCTATTTTCCACCTTTGCGGCTGGGTGTTCTGTTCGCTCGGCTTTTTATGCACTGCTATAGTGGTATAAGGCAACATTATTCAAAGATTGGGTTTGCGAAAAACAGGTTGACGTACATTGTCCCGGTGGTTACAATCCCCTGGCTTTTTTCGAGCTTAATTCAGTAAGAATAAGAAGGAGATGGTCGCATATGCCCGATACCAAGAAGCTATTGAAAGAAAAGCTAACATCTGAAAATTATAACAAGCTCGTCGCTCTTGCTAATCCGAAGATGCACGAATTTGTGGCCGATGCAATTGAGCTTTGCAGGCCGGCATCGGTTTTTGTCTGCACTGATTTACCTGAGGACAGAGATTATATTCGTGAGCTTGCGATAAAGACCGGCGAAGAAAGGCCTCTCAACATCCCCGGCCATACCTGCCACTTCGATGGCTACAATGACCAGGCCCGTGATAAAGCTAAAACGAAATATTTGTTACCGGCTGGCTCGGAGTTAGGCAAGAGTCTGAATTCCATTGAAAAGTCAGTCGGCGTTGAGGAGGTCCGCTCTTTTCTGAAGGGTTCGATGGTCGGCAGGGAAATGCTGATTTGCTTCTGGTGCCTGGGCCCAATCGATTCGGATTTCTCCATTCCCTGCGTTCAGATAACAGATTCTCCCTATGTAGCTCACAGTGAGGTTATCCTATATCGACCTGGTTATGAGCAGTTCAAAAAAATCGGCTCTTCACCTGACTTTTTCAGATTCATTCATTCTGAAGGCGAACTTGAAAACGCTGTAAGCAAAAATATCGATAAGCGCCGCATCTACATCGACCTTGAAGAGGACATAGTCTACAGTGTTAACACCCAGTACGGTGGCAACACAATAGGGCTGAAAAAATTGGCACTGCGATTAGCTATCAACAAGGGCTCTAAGGAAGGCTGGCTTGCCGAGCATATGTTCGTTATGGGGGCGCACGGCCCCGGTGGGCGCGTAACCTACTTTGCCGGAGCATTTCCTTCGGCCTGCGGAAAAACCTCAACGTCAATGCTGCCAGGACAAACCATTATCGGTGACGACATCGCTTACCTGCGCAAAAAAGAAGGCAAAGTCCACTGTGTAAATGTCGAGAAAGGTATTTTCGGCATCATTCGCGATGTCAATGCCGAAGATGACCCGGTAATTTATGAGGCCCTCACAAAACCGTGCGAGGTAATCTTCTCCAACGTCTTAATTGATGACAAAAAGAAGCCGCACTGGCTGGGTATGGGCAGCGAACTGCCAACCGAGGGTGTTAACCATTCGGGCAAGTGGCACAAAGGCAAGAAAGGCGCTGATGGCAATGAGATTACCGCTTCGCATAAAAATGCGCGCTACTGCCTGAATATCCCGGACCTTAGTAATCGTGACCCGTTAATCGATGACCCAAATGGCGTGCTGGTCGGCGGCATCATTTACGGCGGGCGTGACAGTGATACCTGGGTACCCGTCGAGCAGGCTTTTAACTGGACAGAGGGCATTATCATAAAAGGCGCTTCCATAGAATCTGAAACCACCGCTGCAACACTTGGCAAAGAAGGCGTTAGAACATTCAATTTAATGTCCAATCTCGATTTTCTCTCGATACCGCTGGGGAAATATATCCAGAACAATCTGGATTTCGCCAAGACGATTGATAATCCGCCTTTGATTTTCTCGGTCAATTACTTCCTCAGGGACAAAGACGGCAAATACCTAAACGGTATGGCCGACAAAAAGGTCTGGATACTGTGGGCTGAACTTTGTGTAAACGGTGACGTCGATACTATTGAAACCCCGACCGGTTTAATACCGAAATATGAAGATTTGGGGAAGCTTTTCAGAGAACATCTGGGCACCGAATACAAACAGGCCGAATACGTTCAGCAGTTTACGATTCGGATACCGGAGAGCCTTGCCAAGCTCGACCGTGTTGAGAAAATTTACAGAGAAGAGGTTTCCGACACGCCTCAGATACTCTTTGATACCTTCGCCGAGGTTCGCAAACGCCTTAAGGCTGTCGGCGACAAACACGGCGATTACATCTCACCATTCGATTTGATGGCTCAATAGGCAATATATTGCCATGTTAATACGTTCAGCTATTGGGGTGGCCGGGCCGAAACCAGTGTACAGGTTTTTAATTTGTGAAAAATTAATATTCCTTCAAAATAAGCTTGACAAGCACTTTTTAGAAGAGTAATTCTCATTTGTAAGGTGCTCTTTAATCTGATCGATAACAAATAGTGAAAGGAGGCCAAAATGAAAACCCTAAAGAACCGTACAGTCTTAAAAACGACTCTAATTATTCTTATTGTAGCATTTGCCTTTACCTATGCCATCTCAGCTATTGCAAAACAATCAAGCTATGCCCCAGTGGTCATCACCGAAGACTTCGATTCCATTATGGCGAGGATGAAGGCTGCCAAGCCAGAGGTTATGAAGCGCCATATGGATTTGCTACAGGAGAGATATGACCTGTCAAATAACCCTGCCGGGGGTGTTACTATGTCTCGCGGGAAGCCAATCCAGCAAGGCGTCCGCGTAAAACTTCCAACAGGGATGACTTGGCAGGAGCTTGCAGAAATGACTCCCGGACAAATCCGTGAAAAAGGCCTTTTCCCCAAAGGCTTCTTGCCGCTGCCTCATCCAAATCATAATGAAGGAGGAATGGTCTTCCCACAAATGGTGATAGATGAAATCAAAAAGCAGGAAGGTAGGGACTTGACTCGTTTTGACCTTGACTTTGACCTGCCGGAGCATTTTCTTCCTGAGTTCCCGGCAGCTATCTATCTAACCACGCGTCCTGACCTCGGCGATGTCTCACAAGGTAAAGTTGTAACTATCGACAACTACTATGAGCTTTTTAACGGAATACTTAATCCCAAGCAGCTCGAAGGACTGCGACTGTTGGTTACCCCATTTCCGCAGCAGCAGTTCAATCAGACCGAAGACCGCCGAAGCGAAAAACCCCATAGAGGCGTAACTTGCTTCGACTGCCATTCCAACGGTCATACTGCAGCTCCGACACATTTGGTTGGTGATATTCGACCGCAGGAGTTTCGCCACCGCCTTGATACACCACCACTGCGAGGCGTAAACATTCAGAGGCTCTTCGGCTCTCAACGTGCTCTCAAATCCGTGGAAGATTTCACTGAGTTTGAACAGCGGGCTGCATACTTCGATGGTGACCCTGTTATCGCTACCAAAAAAGGAGTTAATGTCCTTGAGAGAGGAAGCCAGGTGCACTTTATGGCTGAATTTCAGGCGCTTCTGGACTTCCCTCCCTCCCCGAAGTTGGATATATATGGTAGGCTCGACCCCAGCAAAGCTACTAAGGCAGAACTAAGTGGCCAGGATGTATTTTTCGGAAAAGGTAAATGCAGCGTATGCCACACAACCCCTTACTATACAGATAACTTGATGCATAACCTCAAAACTGAACGCTTCTATAAGCCGCAAATGATAAATGGAAGATATGCTGCTGCTGATGGCCCGATTAAAAATTTTCCATTGAGGGGCATAAAAGACTCACCGCCGTATCTGCATGATGGACGACTGCTTACATTGGAAGATACGGTCGAGCTTTTCAATTTGATACTTGGAACTAAACTTACTGAGCAGGAGAAAAAGGACTTGGTCGAGTTTCTCCGAGCTTTATAGATTAGGGTAAGCAGCCAACAAAGCTTAAGCTTATTTTGTTTTGTCCAGTTGGTCTTGCAAGCTCTGTCGGCTGCCGGTGGATATGTAAGTTCTCCTTATCCAGGCGAAGACGAATTCCACGGCGAAGATGCCGGAAAGGTGCAGGAGCTAAGCCTGCCTAAACCTGATTTGCGGGGTCTAAATGGGTGGCCTAACAACAGGGAAATTCGTTTGAGTGCAAATACGGGCAACTTAATAAGTGGCGAATTTTTGTCAAAATCCACAACCCAAGAGGCATCAAGCACTTATAGTTTTTACAGCTATTACCCACCATATATGCTGAACTTTCATTTTCGGCACAAAAAGGCCATTCCTGCTTTACTGTAACTTGTTATGCCACAAGGCATTAACATAGGAAAAATTTAAAATATAGAAAAAATTTAAAGAAGTCCGATAATTTTTCTTGATTTTTCTATCTTAACACACTAAACTTTTTGTCGGAGAAGTGAGAGAGATTGCCTCTGAATTTACACTTTCGGGGGTTTATCTCACCAGCGAAACAGTTATTTTTACTGTGAGGGTGATATATTACCCACACATAAACAAGTTTTGTGAGACTAATGGCACAGAGCAACGAGGGTGATATAGCGCAGAGGATTGCGCCGAATTCAAATAGGCCTTTGAGAAACAAAAGCTCACGGTTTTCCACATCCGGTAAGAACCAAAAGGCTGAGATTGAGTTTGTTGGCCGATCTCCTTTGCTTACTTCGATTCTCGAAACAGTTGAAGCGATTGCTGCACGAAAGTGTCCTGTAGTAGTAACCGGTGAAACCGGCGTAGGCAAGGAGATGGTCGCTCGGCAGATTCACAATGCCAGTGACCGTTCCGAGGGGGTTTTTGTCCCCGTTGATTGCACCACACTAACCGGCCAATTGTTTGAGAGTCAATTGTTCGGCCACGTAAGGGGCGCATTTACCGGCGCTGTTGACACTACCCTGGGTTTCTTCAGAGCTGCTGATGGCGGCACAATTTTTCTTGATGAAATAAGTGAAATACCACTCGAATTGCAGGCCAAGTTGTTACGTGTTCTCCAGGAGGGCGCCGTAACACCATTGGGCTCAACAAAATCTTATCCCATTGACATTCGTGTTTTGTGTGCCACTAACACCGACCTGTGTAAAATGCTCAAAGAAGGAACTTTCCGTGCCGACTTATACTATCGGCTGAACGTGGTTAATCTCGAAGTCCCACCGCTTCGCCAGCGCAAAGAAGATATTCTGCCTCTGGCTAAATACTTTCTGGTGAACCAGTCAACCTTTTACGATGAACCTCCCAAGGTTTTGAGTCCGACGGCCAAAAAGCTTCTTTTGAATTACGCTTGGCCCGGCAATGTCCGTGAGCTCGCCAACGCTATGGAACGTGCCTATGTTTTGACCACGGGTCGAGAGATTCAACCCTCCGTGTTGCCTTTCGAGGTTATAATAGCTGATTCTACCTCTTATCCAAAACACGAGTTGCAGACTCTTGATGAAGTAAAACGCAAGATTATCACTCAGACGCTTGAGTTTACCAAAGGCCGCAAAATCGCTGCCGCAAAAATTCTCGGCATCGAGCGCCGTAGTTTGAATCGTCTCATCGACAAGTTGGACATCTCTCTCGCGCAGATGAAGAAAAAGGCCGGCACCTAAAACCAAGTCTTTACTATTGTCTCCATACAGGAAGAACTCAAAAGTGAAGCGGCTCACCGTCGAAGGATTGGAACCTCTGTTCACTTTTGGAGTAAGATCGGTGATTTAACTTTAATGGTTCGACTCCGCTCACCATCCTGAGCGGAGTCGAAGGATTGTACCGGCCAATATGGTCACCACCGACCAAACTGGTCGATTCTTTGCTAACACACCCACACCTAAAAACTTGCTGCGGAAACTACCGCTACCTGTCGACCATAATGGTCAATTCACTTCCAGAGATGCATTTAGGACGAGAAAAATTTGTGGTACGTAACCGCCATTATAACAAGCACTTAAAAATTTTTTCTTGTCGCACAAGATTTTGGCATACGGCTCGCTAATTAGGTTTAGCGCAACAGGGTAAAAAACAGATGAAGGTGTAGACAAGTTTAGGAAACAAAAATGATTGTTCTCGTGCAGGCAAGTGTGTTAACGGTTGGCATCAATGGCAAAAATGAAGTGCTGCAGGAACTACCGATTCGATTGATAACAATGCAGTCTGGAGCAGAGGCTGCTCGCTCTTTAAAAAATGAAAAAGTTGACAGCGTTATTAGCAAGTGGGACCTGCAAGATATGGAGGACGGCCGATTCCTCAGGAATCTGCGAGCTGTGAAGCCTGAGATTCCAACGATAGCTTTCATAAGGGCCGGCGACCAAGCACAGGAAATCACTGCTCGAAGTCTTGGCGTCTCCGCGGTTTTGACCGATGAGGCCGACGATGAGCTCTTCCGTGAAACCGTCGCTAATGTCTTGAGATTGAGAGACGTTGCCTCCATAAAAGCAATATCTCCCGTTGAGAATAGCCGCTACGAGAAAGAGAAAATTACAAAGTAGCCGGCTCAACGAGGAGACACTGAGATGCTGTTGGGTGTAGTTGAGAGCAGTCACGGCGATATTAAGCCGTGATAAAGATAAACCCCGTTAGAAAGAGAGCTTCGCCCTTTGGGCCGAAAGCTCCACCAGAGTTTAACGGGGTAAATGCTCACGAGGAGTTTTCTCCCCCCAAGCTGGGCCTTGATAACCGGGAACAAAGGTTACAGGGTCCGGCGGAAAGTTAGCACGGCTTTGCCGTGATGATGATAAATGACGTTTAGGTTAGGAATCTCTCTCCTCCTCCTTTGCTGGGTTTGAAGAGCTAACAACAAACCCAGCATGAAAATAAACACGGCCCCGTCGTTTCGCTTCGCAAAAACGAAACAGCGGGGCCGTGATAATAATAGACGATTGTGTTTTTCGCAAGTGAATAAAAAGAAAGCAAAAGACTTCTTCATACTCCTCACAAGCTGGGGTTGACGGTCGGCCAGCGAAAGATTATTGCCAGGCCCGGCAGAGAATGAACACCCCTCAGGGGTAATTGAGATAGGCAGTGACAGTTTGTGTGCGATTAAGGGGCTGGCCGAAGATCACCGGCCGGTCTTAGGTCAGCCCCGTTAATTATTCCCAATGGCCAGTGAAAAGTTTATGGAAAGAACTTTTTGACAAGCCCGGCCAGAACAAAAGTAGCTAACCCACCAGCCAGTGATAGGTAGAAAGGGTGGTGCTTATGCAACAAACCGAATCAGTGATTAGACGGAATGGCTTATATGAACTGAGAAAACAATTGCTACTCTGCGTAGTAGCAACGCTACGTAGCACGAGTAAACTTGCTGTGGGTGGTCCGCAGCAAAAACAGGAACGTTAACTGATACAAAAAAAGAATAATTAAAATGAGAAGGTTAATTTTAAGTTTGTGTCTGCTGTTGCTCTTGGTTTCGGCCGCCTCGGCCGACTACGTCGACAGGGTCTACTGGACGCAATTCACCGGAAGCGATGGGGTATATCGAGCCAATGCCGACGGCAGCGGGACGGAGCAGATCGTCGATGTAACGTTCAATTCCCTGGACGGCTGGCCATCGACCCGGTCGAGAACAAGCTCTATGTCAGCACGAGCTACGATCTGCTGCGGTGCAACCTAGACGGCTCCGGCCTGGAAACGGTAATCAGCGGCGGGAGCGCGTTCGACTTCTACGACTTGGAGATCGACGTCTCCAACCGCAAGATATACTGGAGCGATTGAATCCAAGGCGGCCCCACGGCGGGAATTCGACGGGCAAACTTGGACGGGACATCGATAGAGACTATCTTTGAGGGTACGGTCTCACACGGCAAAGCAATTGACGCTGAGGCGGGGGATCTCTACTGGACTGCCGGTTCGATTTACAAAAGTGATCTGGACGGATCCAACCGCGTGGAAGTACTGGCGAACACATTCGGACAAGGGCATCTGGACGGACTCGCCTTGGACGTGCAAAGTAACAAGATGTACTTTACGACCTGGGAAGACGGCGGCATCTGGCGCTCCAACATGGACGGAACCGATGTGGAGTACTTGCTCGACGACAAAACGAACGCCATTGCCGTGGACACCTATGGCAGGGGCTCTACTGGACGTCATGGGCGTATGGTCTGGACGAGATCAGGCGAGCGAACTTGGATGGGTCGGGCGAGGAGGTCCTGTGTCTGATGGGCGGCCACGGCAATGACATCGTCCTATAGATCATTCCCGAACCGGCGACGATTTGTCTGCTTGGTTTAGGTACGCTGGCGCTGCTGCGGAAACGCAGGGTTTGAGCCGAAATCAGATTTTAGAAAGGGTGAAAGACGGGATTCGAACCCGCGACCCCTGGATCCACAATCCAGTGCTCTGACCAGCTGAGCTACTTTCACCACAATAAACTTATTATTTTCTATCGATTATTTAATGTCAATGGCCGATGACCACTATTTATCAATAATCAACTATTTCTAACGGCTGCCTGGGCAGCTGCTAACCTTGCAATCGGTACCCTAAACGGCGAACACGATACATAATTCATCCCGACTCGATGGCAGAAATCTATACTGTCAGGTTCGCCGCCGTGCTCTCCGCAGATGCCGACTTTCAATTTTTTTCTGGTCTTTCTGCCAAGCTTGGTGCCCATTTCTACGAGCTTACCGACACCGGTTTGGTCGAGTTTCTGGAACGGGTCTGCTGCATAAATACCTTTGTCTACGTATTCTCCGAGGAACTTACCCGCATCATCCCGTGAAAACCCCATCGTCATCTGGGTAAGGTCGTTTGTTCCGAAGCTGAAGAACTCCGCTTCGGTGGCAATTTCGTCTGCGGTCAAAGCGGCCCTGGGAACTTCAATCATTGTCCCAATCATATAATTAATCTTTGCCTTTCTATTTTTGAAGACCGTTTTGATTTCGTCGATTATTTCATCCTTGACTACTTTCAGCTCTGAAACCGCCCCGGCCAGAGGAATCATAATTTCAGGCAGAACAATCTTGCCGGTTTTCTTAACATTCAGCGCCGCTTCAATGATGGCTCTTGTCTGCATACGATAAATTGCGGGGTATGTAACCGCCAGCCGACATCCACGGTGTCCGAGCATCGGATTAAACTCGTGCAATTGCTCAACCTTTGCCTTAACGACGGAAGGTTTGACTTTAAGCTGTCTTGCCATTTCGCTCTGGCTTGCTTTATCCTGTGGCAGGAATTCGTGCAGCGGCGGGTCAAGCAGACGAATCGTTACCGGAAGCCCGGCCATTGCCTTAAATATGCCCTCGAAGTCGCTGCGCTGATACGGCAGCAGCTTCTTCAGTGCACCTTCGAACTGCTTTTTAGCAGCGGCATATTTCTTTTCAATTGCCCTTTTGTCTTTGTCGGTCTCGGCCTGTTCAATTTCTCCGAGCATCAGGGCATA
>CAZTWR010000065.1:0-9185 GCA_964618055.1 uncultured Pirellulales bacterium
TACCAAAAGTATGAAACCATCTACTTTTGTTTTTAAGTTTTTGAATGCTTCCAATTCTTCTTCTGTTTCCTTTTCTTCTCTGGAGAGTTCAACTTTAAGCTTTATTGCATCCTCCCAGAGTAAAGTGAATTGTTGTAGTTTGGAAATACTCTCTCCGATTGCTTTTCTTGTATGCTTTTTTTGCACTGATTTCCCATCGATCCTCGCGAACAAGAGCCTGTTAATATCTGTCTGCATTCTTTGGATGTGGTAGGTAATCTTTGTTGCCGCTTTTGCCTCGTTAGAATTGCCTAATAATATCTGGTCGACATCGAATACGATATCAGTGTTGCATTTTATAGCGATTGCGCCGATGACTCCCACCAGCGAAGCAATCGCTATGAAGCCTAAAATCAATTTTTGACCTATTCGCATTTTACACCTTTCTATTTTTTATGCAGATATCTGTAATAAGACAGAATGCCTGCAAAAAATCTCGGATACAAATCCCTCTATGAACAGATAGTTTTTAGCCCAATTGGTCATAAAAAATTGTCGGCATATTAGGACGGCGATTTCATTTAAAAAAGCGTTTTTTTCAACAATATTTTAGAATTTCTATAGTATATTCTGGGACGTAGAATACCTGGATTTTTAAGGGTATTTTGAGTTTTCCAGCCCTATATCAATAGTGAGAAACAGTAAAGCTGCGAAGCTAATCGGTTAATTGCGAGCCGCCTTTTAGAGGCCGTATCTAATAACGTCCGATTTAGCTGAAATTTATTATTAGCACGGTGTTGACGAAGACCGACGATACTATCTTAAAACCATTTGATGAAATAACTACACCGACAGAAAACGATTGAGCTCTTCGGCGACCCACTTTTTTCGCCTCAGCTTCTTGTTAGCTAAGATTTTGAGTTGACGTGGAGGCTGTGTCATATATAATTAATAATTCTGAAAAACGCATAAAAGAATTTTGGCCTTTGTTGTCAGACCAATATAAAGAAAAAACTGTAAAATGCAGATTAAGGAGCTAACCAAAATGAAAAAATTTATCTTTTTACTGATTTTGTGCCTCCCTGTTACCCTTATGGCCCAGAAATTCAGAGGACTGGCGTCGACGCCACCTATGGGATGGAATACATGGAACACCTTTGCAACGAATATCAACGAAAAACTGATTAAAGAGATGGCAGAGGTTCTCATCTCCAGCGGAATGCGGGATGCAGGCTATGTGTATATTGTTCTTGACGATGCATGGATGGCCAGAAAAAGGGATGCCGAGGGCAATCTCGTTGCGGACCCGAGGAAATTTCCCAGCGGGATGAAAGCGTTGGGGGATTACCTGCATGAAAAAGGATTTAAGTTTGGTATCTATAATTGCGCTGGTAATAGAACATGTGCCGGCTTTCCCGGTGGACGCGGACACGAGTATCAGGATGCCAGAACATACGCTTCCTGGGGTGTAGATTATTTGAAGTACGACTGGTGCAACCACGGCACAGCTGATGCCAAAGAGACTTATAAGACAATGCGAGATGCTTTATATGCTGCCGGCAGACCGATTGTCTTTAGCCTCTGTGAGTGGGGTAACAACAAACCTTGGGAGTGGGCGGCAGATGTCGGGCATTTGTGGAGAACTACCGGTGACATTACCGATTGCTTCGACTGCCAGGAAGTGTATTCAATGGGATGGAAGGTTATCCTCGATAGCCAGGTAGGGCTGGAAAAATATGCTGGCCCAGGCCATTGGAACGACCCGGACATGCTGGAAGTGGGTAACCCAGGACTTTCGCTGGCCGAGTCCAGGGCGCATTTCAGCTTGTGGTGTATCCTGGCGGCGCCTTTGATGGCGGGTAATGATGTCAGAAAAATGTCTGACGAGGTTCGTGATATTCTGACCAACAAAGAAGTGATTTCTATTGACCAGGATCCATTGGGCAAACAGGGCTACCAGTTCATGAAGCACCCGGGAAAAGAAATCTGGGTCAAAGAATTATCAGATGGCAACTGGGCTGTGTGCTTTTTAAACACCGGCGATAAGCCTCTGCAAATCAGACTAAAGTGGCCGCACCTTTGGTTTCTAAAAGGCACCTATGAAGTTCGCGATTTATGGCAGAAAAAGAACCTCGGCACAACCAAAGATGATTTTACCGGTGAGATTGCTCCGCACGATGTGATTCTGTTCAAGTTAACGCCGGTTAAATAGTGCCGCTTTGAAGTTAGGCAACATGGGGACAAAGGGTTATGGGATGAAATGTGCCGGCTCGAAACAATACATCTTGTTTCTAATCGTCGGTTTTCTTACTTGCGCCCATTCATCAGCACAATTTGTTGATGATTTTAACAATACCTCCATCGCCACCGACCCACGTGCCATAGCCGGCTGGGCGTTTTTTACCGGAGACGGCTCAGCAACTATGGATTTTGTGCCGGGAGATGGTTTCGCTTCAATTCTGGTGGACGCTACCAGGGATAAGCGGAATATCTGGTGGGCCCTAATCAAACGGCGTGTCTCCGCCGACCTTGACTTAAGTCTTCTGAGCAAACCCGGCTATGAACTCCGCATTGAAGCCCGAATCCGCACAAGCCACGCCCCCCGCCGCGTTAACCTCCATCTCAATACACAGAAAACCATCGATTTCCATACCCATCTGAGGGAATTCGATATCCCCGACACGCAGAATTGGCACACAATCAGTATGACCACCCATAATTTCGAGGCCGAACCGGGGGACAGAGTCTTCGCCCAGCTCGCCCTTATGGATTGGGGACTGGGCAAATACCGCGTCGATGTTGACTATATGAAGGTGGACGTTGTAAATACTGCTTTAGCCGGACCAGACAAAGGCATTCAGGTGCCATACCATCCGCCCATCCCCGACCCGCAAACTCTCGCAAATGAAATCAAAGTAGCTCACGATGCTACGGTCGATGTTCAATATCCTGATATGAATTTTAACAACTGGTATACCCAGGACTCAGCAGGAAAGACAAATCTTCTGACTGTTAGTGGAACTCAGTTTGTGATTATGCGCTGGGATTTAAGTGCCTTTGCCGGAAAGAAGGTAGCTGGATATGGACTGTTGGAGTTGACGACATATTCGCTACAACGAAGCTCAGATAATTTAAAAGACTTTGGACAGATAAGAATTGTCGAGATTTTAGAAGGAGACCCTGATTGGAATCAGAAGACTGTTACCTACAGCAGTCTCTGCCAGGGCCAATCCCTAAATAGTGTATTGAATTCCCAGATGATTATCGATACCGAAGTAAGCCAGGCCAATGGCAGCAAAACACTAATCACAATCTCCAACCCTGTGCTTCAGCGAATGATTGATGGCAGAACCCTCGGGCTGGCTATCCAGCCGCTCGGCGCCATAAATGCCTCTTTTTACGCAATGGAAAATCAGGGCGGAAAGTTCAGCCCCGCCCTGCGTTTCAATCTGAAGGAGTAAGCAGCAGAAAAAAGAAAAGCAAAGGAGCAGAACAGAAACTTAAGATATACAACAAAAATAGGTCATTGCCCCGAGTTTATGGATTGTCCCACTCATACCTCGTGTACAGCGAGAAAGGAGATAAAAGATGAGACGAAAAATGACAGCCATCGTTGTTTTGCTGCTGACAAGTACCATTTTCATCGGGTGTCCCAGTAAGCAGGAACGTGCTTTTCAATCAGTCGAAGGAAAGAAACACTCAGCCGTTACACCCGTGGTGCAAACAGCTGAATGGGCTATCAAATGGTGGGGTCCACGCCATGAGGCGGTCGATAAACGGCTGAAAAAGGGAAATGTTGATTTGCTTTTTATCGGTGATTCGATTACCCATGGCTGGGAAAACGTGGGCAGGGAAATCTGGGACGTCTATCATGCACCGCGCAACGCAGTCAATATGGGTTTCAGCGGCGACCGTACACAGCACGTGTTGTGGCGATTGGAACATTCGAACCTCGAAGCCATCTCTCCTAAACTTGTGGTCCTAATGATAGGCACGAACAATTCGAACGGGGATGACAACACTGCCGAGGAGATCGCCGACGGAATCATCACAATCTGTAAGCGGCTGCGCAGCCGGCTTCCCAAAACTAAGATACTCCTGCTGGCGATATTCCCACGCGACCATAAGCCCTCTCCACAGCGCCAGAAGAATGCCAGAGCCAGTCTATCGGCTTCAAGGGTCGCTGACGGCAAGATGATTCACTACCTTAACATCAATAGTAGCTTTCTGACAGAGGATGGGCTATTGACCAAAGACATAATGCCGGACTACCTGCATCCCAACAAGGCCGGATACAAAATTTGGGCTGAGGCCATAAAGCCGAAAATCGCCCAGCTGATGGGAGAGCAAAAATAGTAAGAGAATTTATAAGGATAGATTTATGATAAAAGTACATATCGTTTTTTACAGTATGTATGGACACGTGTATCGACTGGCCGAAGCTGTAGCTGAAGGAGCTCGCCAGGTCCCGAACACGGAAGTGGCCCTCTATCAGGTTCCGGAGCTTACTCCTGAAGAAGAGCTGAAAAAAAGCGGTGCCAAAGCCACACGTGAGACGTTTGCACACATTCCTGTTGCACAACCCGGCAGGTTAGCCCAGGCTGATGCAATTATATTTGGGACCCCCACACGATTTGGCAATATGTGTGCCCAGATGCGAAATTTCCTCGACCGGACGACTCAACTATGGCTAAACGGCGCTCTCATCGGAAAAGTCGGCAGCGTTTTCGCCAGCACCGCAAGTCAACATGGAGGACAGGAAACAACCATTACGAGTTTTCATACGACCCTGCTACATCACGGAATGGTTGTTGTTGGAGTGCCTTATTCCCAGCAGGGATTGCTCAACATGAAGGAAATCACAGGAGGCACTCCGTATGGCGCAACAACTCTTGCAGATGCTGATGGGTCTCGTCAGCCAACAGAGAACGAGATAGCGATTGCGAGATTTCAGGGTAAACACGTCGCTGAGATTACCTGCAAGCTCAGCAAATAAAGAGAGTCACTCAGCTGCGTCTTTAATTTCGTCGAGTACTTTCCTGATGGTCTGCGCAGAAGTCTGCAAAGCCTGCAGCTCTTCGGATGTCAGCTCTGCATCAACGGTCCTCTTGACCCCCTCATCACCTAATACACAGGGGACGCTAATACAGACGTCTTTAATTCCATATTGACCGTCCAGGAAACTTGAGACGGTAAGGATGCTATGCTCGTTTCGCAAAATCGCCTCGGTAATGCGGACAAGCGACAATCCAATCCCGTAATATGTCGAACCTTTGTAGTCGATTATGTGATAAGCCGAGTTGCGAACCTCTTCAGCCATCCTGCGATGGTGTTCGCTATAATCACACGCCCCGCATATCATGCAGTATTCGCGCAAAGGCACGCCCGCAATATGGCTCATACTCCACGCAGCGACTTCGCTGTCTCCATGCTCGCCGAGAATATATGCGTGAACGTTACGGGCATCGATACCGCAGTGTTGGCTGAGCAGATACTTAAGCCTTGCGCTGTCCAGTACAGTGCCTGAGCCTATTACGCGCTGGTGGGGCCATTTGAGTTCTTTCAGGGCCACATAGGTCAGAGCATCGACCGGATTTGTTACCATAACTAATACAGCCGAGCAATCCTGCTTTGATATCTGATGACAAATCGACCTGATAATCTGTGCGTTTTTCTGTGTCAAATCCAGCCGGCTCTGGCCCGGTTGCTGCTTTGCCCCAGCCGTAACCACAATGACATCGGCGTCGGCACAGTCTGAATAGTCGCCCTTTTTTATCACCACCGGCGGTATAAAGGGCAGCCCATGGGACAGGTCAAGAACCTCTCCCTCGACGCGATTTTGGTCGATGTCTATAAGAGCAATTTCTCCTGCCACACCGGTGGGTAGCAGAGCATATATGTACGCCGTGCCCACAGCGCCTGCTCCGATTACCACGACCTTTTTTTGACGATAAGGCATAAAGGCCCCTTTGATATTTTTAATCTTAAAATTGTTTTGCACATTCGTCAGCCGTAACGCCGCTGGTTTTGCGGTCTGCAGATGCCGGTCGATAACTTACAAAAGCTGCGTACTTACTATCAGGTGACCACGAGGGAACATTGATTGTTCCCTGTCCGCCGAATAATCTGGTTAATACCCTCGGCTTACCTCCGGAAGTCGGCATAATTCGCAGTGCCACCCCTTCGTTGGCAGGGTGTCCTTCTACATCTCTATCATAGGAAAGAAAAATAATCCATTTTCCATCGGGTGATGGATGGGCAAACCAATCTGCGTATTGTTCATCGAAAGTAATCTGCTTTTGGTCCTTGCCGTCTGCATCCATTCTCCAGATTCGCATCACACCTGTGCGCTGCGAGTTAAAATAAATATATCGGCCGTCGTGAGAGTAATCCGGACCGTCATCTGGGCCTTCAGTATCAGTTAAACGCAATTCCTGCCCCCCGCCGACAGGTATAATGTAAATATCGTAATTGCCGTTTCTTTCGCCACAGTAAGCCAGAGTTTTACCGTCCGGTGACCATCCGTGCCAATAGGATGGCCCTGATTCGGTTACCTGTCGGGGCAATCCTCCTTCGCTGGGTAATATATAGATGAATGACACTCCCTTATGATGATGACTTATCGCTATAAGTTTACCATCTGGTGAGAACCCATAGTCGTTGTTACAGCGAACTGCAAAATCTGTATTTAGCTGCTTTGGTTCTCCTCCGTCAACACCGATAGTATAAAGTTTCCCCTTGCTGTTAAACAACAGATACTTTCCATCGCGAGACCAGTTTGGAGCTTCGAAATGGTTGTAAGAAGAGTATATTACCTTCCCGGCTCCGGTTTCAATATTAATAATTTCTAAGTTGCTTTCCAATAGTCACTTATTTCCGCTAGATACCTCTTTTTGCTTCATCTTTACATTTTTAAAGATTGCTGTTTCAGTGATTGTATTATCATGCGAACAGACTACCAGGCCTGCATAGACCGGGTCGGACATACTCAGACTAACATCCCCTACAAACTGAAAATTCTTTCTATCCTCTGAGACATATAAGGAGAAAACATCACCGTCCCGTATTAGTTTTAACGTAGCTGGTGCTGATATGGGAGATTGGATTTCCTCGGTACTACCGCCTTTTGTTGAACGATATTGCAGCGATATCAAACCGCCACCATGTGCTACCGCATCGACATAAGGACAACTCGGCTCCAGGTTTTGTCGTATCATCCAGCCGGCCTTACGGTGTTCATGCCCTTGCTCTGCCACCCAGGAAACATCTGTAATCAACTCCAAATCTCCCGAGACCTGTTTCCATACATAACAAAAGGCGTCCACATCGAACCATATATTTCCACCGCTGCCGGTAATCTGATATTCTTTGGATTTTGAATTATATTCCACCGCACCAGGATAATTAACGTCACCGATATCTGTTTGCTTCTCAAGAATTCCATATGGACTGCCGCCGGAATGGCACCCAATAAAAAACGGGCAAATACAAACCATCGTAATGCCGACTAACATACGTTTGCTTAAGTTCCCATTGATGATACCTGCAAATTTCTTTTTCATATTATTGTTCATAATCTACTCCATATAATAATTGGTTTTTAATTTGGAGTTTTGACCTCTGCGATTTTGAAAAAACTGTTGTAGTAATTGCATACATTCGTCAGCCAAAACGCCGCTTGTAATTTCCAGCCGGTGGTTCAGCCGGCCATCTGTCACGATATTATACAGGCTTTTCACCGCACCCGTCTTTGGGTCATCACAGCCATAGACCAATCGGTCAATTCTGGCTAAAACCAGAGCACCTGCACACATTGGGCACGGCTCTAAAGTAACATACATTGTGCAGCCGTTCAATCGCCAGGTTTCGAGGGCGGCTGCCGCCTGGGTTAAAGCGATTATCTCCGCGTGAGCGGTGGGGTCCTGCAATTGTTCCCTCTGATTATATGCCTTTGCAATGATTTGATTTTTATGAACAATTACTGCCCCTATCGGAACATCGCCATTCTCCTCAGCAACTTTCGCCTGCTCAATCGCCAGTTGCATAAAATGCTGATCGTCAGCCAATTCATTCATTTTTTAGTAAGCTAAAGCTCCTTCTATAAATAAATGCTAGTTACTGTGTGGCATTATACGATTGTTTTAATAAATCGATGACATCTTCAATAGTATATTTTTTTTCTTTTATTTCGGTAGGACTAATAAAAAGTAAACGAGTAATGTTGCCATAACCGTGTGTTTCAGGAATTTTTGAAGTTAGACGTTTAGGATCATCAATTCTATCTTCTTCTGTTCGCAAATAACATCTTAGACAATCTTTTCTGTTTTGAACTGCAAAATAGGTGAAGTTTAATGAGGTTTTGTATACTATCTCTTTTTGTGTTGTGTATTTTTCAATATCTGAACTTATATCCATAATTCTTTCATCCAAGGAATAAAATAACCTTTTCAGGGCATCTGATGCACTTTTTAAATGCTCCTCTATCGTCCTTGCTTTTCTCGGTTCTTTCTTAAATTTCTCAATAGTTGTTCTTCCACTTGAGACTTTTATAAGTTGCTCAGGCTCCTCCTCTCTTATAATTATCAGCATATTATTTTCATAATATCTGTACTTCCACAATTCTGCTCCTAAGGCAAGTGCCAGGCATTTGTCGTCAATACTATATTCCTGTGCCAGACAAATTATTCTTGGATTTGTAAAATCAATATGGTCGATATCGCTGCCCAAATTTTTTCTAGCAAGGAGTTCAAAAGAATCAGGATTTTGTTTAATCCAAGTCATATATCTGTTGGCTTGGACTAATTGTCCTTTTTCTTTTGATTTTTTGTACTCTATAACTACTGGTCTATTACTTTCATCCAATCCGATCGTTTCAATTCGACCATGTTTTGTTGTGATATGCTCGTCTTTTATGTAACGAATTTTAAATATTTCTGACAAATTATCATTGATCAATTTGTGAAGTTCTTGCTCGCTGTTAAATTCCTTCTGACGGACTTTTTTGGCTTTTTTATTGGTGATTTCAAACGCCGGCATTCTGAAGCTCCTTTTTGAGCAGTTGACCACAGTTTCGCATTTTCACCTGTTCCACTGTTCACCTGCTCAACTGCTCTATTTTTGCCTTTGGCAAAACTACCCCCAAGGGGAGTCGAACCCCTGTCTCCAGGATGAGAACCTGATATCCTAAGCCACTAGACGATGGGGGC
>CAZTWR010000066.1:0-9182 GCA_964618055.1 uncultured Pirellulales bacterium
CGCGGGCACGTCGAAGGTCAGTGTGTATCATATCTGCAACTTTCTGGTCGTTGGTGTAAGCGTGAATGGTAGTCATAAGTCCCTGCTCAATACCAAACGCATCGTCGAGCACCTTAGCCAAAGGCGCCAGGCAGTTGGTCGTGCAGCTTGCATTCGATACACATTCAACATCCTTGGTCAATTTCTCATCGTTAACACCCAAAACGATTGTCGCATCAATGGCATCCTTCGCAGGAACGCTGAGGACAACCTTTTCAGCCCCGGCCTTTAGATGGTCGCCGTAGCCGCCTTTGGGTGATTCTTTCGTGCGGAAAATCCCTGTCGATTCGAGAACGACCTTAACGCCCATATCTTTCCACGGCAGTTCCACAGGGTTTTTGATTGCAAGGACCTTGATGGTCTTTCCATTGATGACCAGTGTGTCATCCTTTGCCTCGACTGTTCCGTTCCATCTGCCCATTACGGTGTCGTATTTGAACAGATGCGCCAAGCTCTTGGCGTCCGAGAGGTCATTGATAGCCACCAGGTCCAAGTTGCTTTTTCTTTGTATAATAATTCTTGCCACAGCTCTGCCGATTCGGCCGAAGCCATTAATTGCGACCTTTGTTGCCATTCGTAAATCTCCTTTTCTTGATACTCTAAATGCGGTTTTTGCTTGTTTACACCATTCTTACAACAAACGAAACGGCTACTTTATTGATTATTTGTCCGTTTTGCAAGATTTTTTTACGATTTCGGGTAACATATCTGCTTAAAAAGCCAACCGCTAAGATCAACCTAGCCCATAAGAGGCAATTCATGAACTGCTATTACACTCTTTATTAACAACCCACTGTTCTTGTTTTACTTATCATTCAAAGCTTAAAGTCTTCCGTAATTAAGGGCAATTCTTTATCCAGCGTAAAATCCTTTAATAGTGGAAATAATTTTAACCATTTTTCCTGATAGTAGTATGCCTTAAGATTGCTTTCTATCTCCTCATTCTCTCTCGATTTGGTTTCGAATTCTTCCTCCGTAATTAGCTTGCTCTTGTATCTCAAAGAAAGCTCTTGCCACTCCTCAAAGAACCGGTCATAGACCTCTGTGGGTACAGATCTTATCTGTATCATCTCCGCCCAATATTGGAAATCTAGAGTTGCTCCACCAATAACATTTCCCTCAATATCTTTATAGGTGATTCTCACCGCTTTTAGGTTGGGCAACCTGTCAAAGACACAGCAACGAAGTCCATCATATAGCGCATTGAAAGTGTTGAATATCAATTCAGTCATACACCCAACGGATGTCTCAACATACAAAATTTGCTGATCATGATCATACTTTTTATGCTTACTTAACAGGTAAGGCCAATCACTGCAAAGTGATTCGTGAAGACTCCCTTCACTAAGAGACTTTGGCTTCGCTCCACTCGCTCGCTTGCCACTTTCCCAAAATGAATTATAAGATTGAGATTCAGCATTGTACCCCGCTTTTTGACAAACCTCGGCAACATTAACATTCCAATAGATTAGCATCTTTAGCCCATCTGGCTCATAGCCTAGCGTCCCAGATAATTGCTCGAATAAATAATCCCCCAAAATCTCTACCTCAGTCGCAGTCATCGGTGTTGTATAAAGTGTCAGCCACGAACATAGTATGTCTTCATTTTTACATCGTAAAACCGACTTCATTTTGCTTAGAGCAGATCTCAACACAATACCTCGTTCCTCATAATCAAAAGCTACAACCGACGTAAATATATACTCTTCTGGATTTTCGTTGATTTGTAGACTGCTTGAAGTACTGGAAAGCCCTTCGTTAGTTGAGATGCTCGACCCATTTTTAGAATATGGTAGATAGGCTGTCTTTCTCTGGGAATTTCTAATTCCATGATGGTGACTAATTAACCATATTAAGGCAAGAACACCCAAGAACACGAATATGACAAGAATTTTCCACTTTGTTTTTGGGGGAATGCTATTATTTTCGTTTTTACTATCAAGCACAAAAACCTGTTTACACTTAGGACATTTGGTATTCTCACCTTTATACTCCTCGGGAACTTCAAATATAAAGTTGCAACTTGGACATTTCGCTTGCATATCAAATCCCTTTATATCCACCCTGAATATAGTACCAAATTCAATTTTCAAATGTGCGGCAATTCGGCATCATTTATCCGCAATTGAAGGATTTTTCGGGTCTCGCCTGTAACTTTAGCCTGCTCACTTATTCTAATCGGCCAAACCCAGATTATCTTTTCACTATCAGCAACAACAAGCACCTTTTTACGTATCTCCTGTGGCACTTTTGCAGCAGTCAGGAATTTGCCCACCTTCTTTTCCGAAGCCAAACCCAATGGCCAAAACCTGCCACCGGCCTGGCGAAAACGAACCACTAAGGGCAAGCTCACCTTATCCAAATCAAACCACTCAACAAAACTGGTTTTTTGTGCCTTGAACTTTTCAAATTTCCTCTCCTCAGCCTCGAAAATGGCTGCTTCTATCAAATACCGGCCAAATCTTGTCCGACCCGGAACCTGCACTTTTATACTTTTGCTGACCTGCTCTTTAGGCTTCGAAACCCCTTTAGCTCGTGCAAAAATCAAATTCCCGTATTCGTGCCAGACTACAAATCCATTTGGCAATTCGATTTTCTCCACAGGACGCCTTACGGCGCTACCGCTAATATTTTGCTGTGCTAATTGCAATATTCCTTCATAGTGCTGATGTGTCAAATCGCCCTCGCCACTGCCTAAGTGAGTCAAACTTCGCCGGACAAGCTCAACCTTTACCGGCTGCGGTTGTGCCAAAAAGCTCTTTAAATTCAACGTGACTTTTTCATCGCTGACCTCAGCTATCTTGGACCATACCTTCTCTGCTTCGCTGCAAACCAAACTATAAAACCTTTGGGCCGATTGGGCCAGCTCAGCCAATTGCTCTACGATAGAGCCTTTGCACTGGCGTTGTAATGCCGGAAGCAGCCGATGACGAATATAGTTTCGCCTGTACCTGCAATCATCATTCGTCCGGTCTACCCGCCATTTTAAGTTTCGTTTCCTTAGATACTCTACAATCTCATCTCGCCTGACACAGAGCAACGGTCTTACAAAGCTGATACCATCGGCAAAGCAACGCAGCGGCCAAATACCCCCAAGGCCACGAAAACCTGTCCCGCGAACCAGTCGATGCAAGACCGTTTCAGCATTGTCATCTTTTTGATGGCCCGTTGCTATCCACTTGCAATTATTGGCTTCTGCGATATCAAGCAAACTCTCAATTCGTAATTTGCGAGCGGCTGTCTCAATTGATAGTTTATTTTTACGGGCAAACCCCCGCACATCCACCCGCCTCGTTGTTATGGTCAAGTTCAATTTATCTGCCTGCGCAATAACAAAAGCCTCATCACCATCGCTCTCTGGGCCTCTTAACTGATGATTTATATGAGCGCAGAGAGTATCGCCACCTAAAATGCCCTCGGCCTTTATCGCGCACACAGCATACATAAGCGCGGTCGAATCAGCTCCGCCAGATACAGCTAACAAAGTTTTACCGGCCGAGCCAAAAAGTCCCTTCGCCTTGATAAAGCCAGCCACTTTTTTCTCAAATTCCAATAGCATTTTTTACCTGTGGCAGACGCTATACATAAAAAAACGGGCCCCCGCACCAATTTTTTCAGAGTGTCGATTTGTTTTAGGAATGTTAAGTGTTAATTTTTGCCAATGATTCTAAACAGATACAGATGCTGAGAAAATTGGTGCGGGGTCAGGCCTGAGACTCTGCCACAAAAAACTTTAACGCAGCTTTTTACCCCTGCTCCTATCTTCCACAGGAAGACGCGGGGGTCACTCGCTCTCTTCAAGACTTGCGCCGCCTTTAATCAACTCAATGATCCGTTCTTCTGCAAATTCTTTACGATTCTTACTCAGTTTTCCCTTTTCGATGGCCTGCTGATAAAGCTCCAGTGCCTCTGCTCTGCGGTGCAGGTGCTCATCCAAAATATACGCTGCCTTAAACCTTGCAGGATGAACCGTATCAGGGTCCCACTGATAGGCCCTTTGGTAGTACAAAAGAGCTATTGTGTAGTCCTTGAAATATTCAAAAATTCCACCAGCTCTATATGCCGCATCATCGATCTTGTCACTGGAAGGATGTTTCCTTATCAGCTGATTGTATTTATCCAGAGCCACCCGCAACAAATTTTCATCTTTAATAAGGATTAGCCTTTTGGCTCTCTTTTCAAGCCGGAAGGCCTCATCATACATATAGTCAGCTATAGTAATTGAGTTTCTCGCTTTCAAATCGGGCCCAGCCACGCTCGCCTCAATGATGTAGTTATATTGCGGGATTTTGTTAAGCTTCTTCAGCTCATTCTCAGCCCACCCCAATTTCATATTATTGCCCGTCTTTTCGTAGTGTGCTACCAGCGATTCAAGATACTGCCGATACGCTAAGCGGTTAATCGACATCTGCTCGATAATATCAGCCTCACCAGCCTCAACCACCGAAACGTCCTTCATAGTGGTCGGCAGAAGCTGCGACTTTCCGCTGTCAACACCATGGCAGCCTACCAATACGTTCAACAAAACTATTAGCAATACAGTCAGTCCTAAGGACTCCTTACGGAGAATCGTCTTTGCCATAATGGCCTCCTTTCAACCAATTACAATAATCAATAGTCAATCATCAATTATCAATTATTTAGCTATCCGTCAAGGGCAAACATCGAAAAAATATACCCCACATTGGGACCCCGCCTTGCGGTCTGCAGGATGCCTGATGACGGAACCCAATTCCAATTTTGTGGGTTTAAATCAGCTAATTTAGTATCACCCCCAGGCTTATCCAATTAGCCTAAATTTACCTTATTAAAGGCCCCGCCCCCTACCCCCTATCATCAGCTATCGTTCACTAACAAATCCGTAAGACTACAAACAGCAAATCCAACCACCCCCGCAAAGACCGCATATAATTGCCACTCGTAACGGATAGGGCTTCGACTGAGCTCAGCCGAATGTCCTCCTATAGTTTGGGTGATCTTATCGATAGAGGTCCCCACTAACTCTTTGAAACTTACAGCAATGTCCGGAAAAGCCGCCACCGCAACAATTGCCATAACACCTAAAACAATACAGCTTGCCAGCGCAAGTCTTTCCTCCACAACTACGTGTGCTAAAATCCTTCTATTTTCAGCTTCTCTAATCTGCCTTAACATCCTGTCAGTGAAATCAGCCGGCACCGGCTCCGAGTGCTTCTGTAACGCCTGAAACAACATTTTATCAAATTTCTCTTCTTTACTCGCTGACATCAATATCTTCCCCAACAATCCCAGCTAAAAGCTCTTTCAATCTTTTTCGGCTTCTGAACAAATACGTTTTAACTGTATTTTGCCTCACTCGCATTATTTTTGCAATCTCCTTTACCTCTCTTCCTTCACGGTAGAACAAAACCGTCGCCATCGCCCACAGTCTTGGCAGCCGCTCAACCGCCTCCCAGACAAGCTCAGCCTGTTCTTTACTTTCCAGCTCTGCTAACGCCTGTATATCCCTGCTGTCGGCAAGTTGTTCGTCCTGTTCAGCGAGAAGTTGATTTTCTCTTCGGTTCCTCCGCAGGTAATCTACTCCCTTACGGTATGCAATTCTCCACAGCCAGGTGCCTAATTCCGCCTGGCCTCTGTATCGTCTTATCCCTTTGTAAGCCGCCATAAATGTCTCGCTCGCCGCATCCTCAATCTCATCTTCTCTTAGCCCTAACGTCCGGCAGCACAAAAATACCGTCTCTTTGTATTTATCGACAAACTCAGCAAACGCTTCGTGGTCCCCATCCAACAGCCTGCCCAACCAGCTCTCATCTCGCTTCTTTCTCGCCTCGTCTGCCAAGAACGTTCCTTTCCTTCCTTTAGTCGCCATCCAGGCCCAACAAGTTTCAAAATTCTTGAAACCTATTATAAAAACAGCAACTAATTCATAAAAGACGATAATACCACCAAAAACAAGGGGAAAATCACATATTCTTTGAAACCTATGGTTTGAAACAAGCGACTAATAGACAAAAAGGAAACAAAACCTTAAAGTAAGTAGAACCGAGTAATTGAAAGAGACCAAAAATGAATAAGAACTGCTATCTTAAACCAGCCTGGACGCATAACAGCTCCATAAGAACTGATTTACCCCTGACAGTGGTCAGAAAGGCAAGCAAGAAAAAACTTATGGAAACCATAAGTCCAGGTCACCTTCTCTGTGTTGGTAAGGTATACCTGAAAACCAACAGCGGTTTAGTACGAATAAAATAACCCCAAAAACAGGAAAAAAACACATAATCAAAGGAGAAAGAAAAATGAAGAAAGGCGATTTCCCAAAGGTGTCCGTGAGTTTTTTATTGTGTTTGCTGATTGTTGCTGCGGCTTGTTCCTGCGCAGGAGGTTGTATTCCAAAGGCAAAATATGAAAGGACAGTCCATCTCTCAGCCCCTATGCCGGCAGGTGGCCTCTTCGAAGCCCAAACCCACAACGGCTATATCAATATCACCGGCGCCGATGTTACTGAGTGTAGTCTCACAGCCACTATTATCGCCAAGGCAGACACCGAAGAAAACGCTCAAAAGCTCGCTGAAGAGGTAAAAGTAGAGCTTATTTCTTCCGGCAACAAGCTCACGGCAAAAATAGAAAAGCCTAAATTGGTTCCGGGCAAACAGATCAGCGTCAGTCTTGATGTAACCGTCCCGAGCCAAACCAACACCGACCTTACCACACACAATGGGGCTCTGAAAATCAAAAATTTAACCGGCCAACTCAACGGCACAACGCACAACGGCAAGGTCACCTCAGAGAAAATCTCTGGAACAGCCAAGCTTAAAACGCATAATGGAGGAATAGCTTGTAAAGAAGTTGCAGGCAATACACAACTTCAAACACATAACGGCTCAGTCATTTGCGAAGAAGCTTCAGGCGATATAAAACTTCGAACTCACAACGGCGGCGCAAAAGCTCTTTATTCTAGAACTGCCCCGCCGGTATGCAATGTATCAATGGTTACTCACAATGGCAGCGTCAGTCTAACAGCCCCGCCGAACTTCTCAGCCAAAGTTGATGTCTCGACGCACAATGGCTCAATAAATACCGATTTGCCAATAACTGTAACAGGAAAGGTAACCAAGAAGAAACTTATAGGAACGATCGGCACAGGCGAGGGTGAACTCTACCTCGAAACCCACAACGGCTCAATAAATGTAAAATAGCAAAAAAATCTTTTAACGTAACGTTAACTTAAAATCGAAAGGAGCAAAAAATGGAAGACATACTTGAACCAATAGTTGGTGGATTGACGGCATTAATAGTGTTTGTGGGGCTGTCGACACCTATAATCGTTGTCGGTGTTATTTACTATTACAAGAAACGGCTCGAACACAAACAGATTATGGCAGCCATCGAAAAGGGCACTCCCCTGTCAGAGTTGAAACCAGCCAAACCAACCGGCCCGCTCTGGATAAAAAACCTTACCTCCGGCATTGCTATGCTTATCGTCGCGGCAGGGCTTGCCTGTATACCGTTATTAGGACATTTTGATGGCCCACCTGGCCCACCGCCGTTCGTATACTTTGTTGTTGCTGTAATCTTTTTTGCTATCGGCATCTCACGTCTCATCCGTGGCCTTCTGCAGCGGAAAACTCAGCAGCAAACTCAATCCTCGGACCAAACTGATGCCGGAGAAAATAAAAAAGTGGGCGGTATTCCTTCAGCGCCGAGACCATTAGAATAATCAACCGGCGTTAATAGACTATTTTAAGTCATTAAAAATGAAGGGCTGAGAGTTTAAAACACTCTCAGCTCTTTTTCTTTCTCTGCCGCCCATAAAATACGAGAGAGACCCCGCTTTGCGGGGTCCCAGACACGAACTCTTACTTGTCCCGAGCGCTGTCGAGGGATTCACTAATGGCTATCCTTCGACTCCGCTCAGGACAGGTTTTTCAACAGCTCCTCTGCGATTTTGGAACTGGCTTGCATACTCGAAACTGCTCTACAATTCTCTGCCATTTTCTTTCGTTTTTTTTCATTTTTCATCAGCTCTTCCAACGCGGCCCACAGCCGTTGGGCTGTATCTCTGCGCTGTGGCGTTAGCCATCCCGGCGACGACAAATCATCCACTATAACGGCGGCACCGGCCTTGACAAGTTTAGCCGCGTTTAAGTCCTGATGCCTGTCTTTGTGATACGGGTAAGGTATACAGATACTTGGCACATTAGCCGCAGCGTATTCAGCTACACTGACCGCTCCGCTTCTGCCGACCACTAAATCTGCAGCCGATAACAAGTTCGGCATATCATCAAAATAGTCTAAAACCTTATGACTGATTTTTACGCCGACATATTTCTTCTGTACATCTTCAAAAGTCGCCCGTCCTGTCAAATGAACTATCTGCCAATCATCTGTGAAACTATCTAACTTCTCTAAAAGTAAACATATCACTTCATTGATATTCTCCGACCCGCTTGATGCTCCGGTTACAAGCAAAATCTTTTTGTTTTCATCAAGGCCTAATTGTTCTATCACCTTGTCAGGTTCAGGATTTTCAAAGCCGCTTCGCAGAGGACAGCCGACAACGTTTACTTTCGCTCCAATTTTGGCAAAGTATTGCTTGGTATCTTCGAACTGCACGAAAATCTTATCCGCCCAGCGGGCTATTATCTTATTTGCCCGCCCCGGCATAATATCAACATTCAAAAGTACAATAGGGGTTTTGAGTTTATGTGCAGCAAAACAGACCGGCGCTGACACAAAGCCGCCGACCCCAATCACCACGGCGCTTTTACTTTCAATACCTGTGGCAGAGCTAATTGCTCGTTTGGCAATTCGACAACTCTCTAAAAACGAAGTGCAAAAGCCGATTAGTTTGCCAGGCCGGGCGGAAAAGCCGCAGGCCGGCAAGCTTGTGTACCCAAAGCCGGTTTGGGAAAGAATTCGCGAATCGATGTCGCGAGTGCTGCAGAAAAAATGCACTTTAGCTCCATATTCGAGTTTGATTATTCTCTCTGCTATTGCAATAGCGGGATAGATATGCCCCCCTGTTCCACCACCGGCAAAGAAAAAGCATTTCCCGCCCATTATCCTTCCTCTCCTATGGGCGTTTTGGCGGATTGCTTGGCTATACTTAGCAACACACCCACGGCAGCGGCTGATAGCAGCATGCTGGTTCCGCCGGCACTTAC
>CAZTWR010000067.1:0-9166 GCA_964618055.1 uncultured Pirellulales bacterium
AAAAGCTCTATCGGCTGGGCCTGGTAGTCGCATTCGAATCGCTGTGAAAAGTTGACCTGGTAAACGTCGCCGTCGTAGATGTATCGCCTGATTTTTTTGATTGTCTGCAGGTAATAATCCTTGTCCATATTGCATCGGATTTGCGAAAAATCAATATTATCAAGGTTGGCAGAGCGTGGTAATGGGAGGGTAATCTTTTGGGATTCGGCCAATGTTTGTTCGAGACCTGCTAATTTTTCATCCGGCTCTTCAACATCATCTGGTAGCTGCAGGGCAATTAACCAGCAAGTTTCTTTGGTATGGTCGTAGCATATAAGGCGGTCATAGAAGCACAGCCGAATCAGCGGCATTTGAAGGTCGTCCAACGTTGTATCCGGCAGCTTTTCGATGTATCGGCCAAGTTCGTAGCTGAAATACCCAATCCATCCGCCGCAGAAAATTCCTTTCGGCAGACCGTTTAAGCAGTTTCTTTCAGGTTTGTATTTATTCAGAGCATATTGGAGTTTTTTAAACGGGTCTTTTTGTCCGGCTCGGAATTCAAATACATCTTTTGGCTCGGCGGTCCAGTAACTGAACCTGTCTGCGTCTTTTTTGGCAGGATTGCCGCCAAGAATTGAAGGTAATTTTAATCGTGCAAATGTTTCACTTATGGCCGGCAAGTTTACGGAGGTTTGGATTTTTTTGTGGCGCAATTTGCAGGCAATGCTTTCATTTTTTTCGGCAACTATCCCTGTTGTCATTATATTTGGCCCGTCCTGAACTCTTTCATAATCTCCACCCCCGAAGAGGTGCCTATTCTATCTGCTCCGGCATTTAGCATTTCGAGGGCATGTTTTGCGGTTCTGATTCCGCCGGCTGCCTTGACTTTGCAGTTGGGGGCATACTCCTTCATCAGCTTCACATCTTCCACCGTTGCGCCACCGGCGGGGTTCATCCCTGTGCTTGTCTTTACAAAATCGACGCCGATTTTATCTGCGATTCGGCAGGCGAATATCTTTTGTTCTCTGTTCAGGGCAGCTGCTTCGATTATGACTTTCAGGCAAACAGCCGGCCTCATCGAACGGCAAACCTTTAGCACCGCTTGTAGCTGATTGGACAGGTATTTTGCATCGCCCTCGATTATCGCGGCCAAATCAGCGACCATATCAATCTCATCGGCACCGGCAAAGATACAATCCTCGGCCTGTGCGACTTTGATTTTGGTCGAATCTGCGCCGAGCGGAAAACCGACTACGCTGCCGACTCTGACTTTGCAGCCATACAATTCTTCCGCCGCCAAGGGCAGCCATCGTGGATTGACAAATACCGCATAAAACCCATAGCTTTTAGCCTGCTGGCATAGTTGTTCGATTTGCTCTTTTGTCGCCGTAGTATCGAGCAGGGTATGGTCTATATAGCCGGCTAACTGTTTTTCATCTGTGATTGTCACTTGTTGTAGAGCCTTTCTTGTTAAGGCTGGGCGTAAAAGTTACGGGCCTGCAGTCTTGGCGCTTTTATTGAATAACTGCTCAGCCGGGCAGCCTGTAAGTTCTTTTTGTTTGCAGTACTTACAGGCTAATGAACCTCTTATCAGGGCATTTCCAAAGAACCAAAGTATCACCAATATCAACATCAACGCCAATACCAGCCATGTAAAATCTCTGATTAAAACAATAATACCACCGACAAGAGGAAATATTAAAACCATAAAGTCAGGAATCAAATCTTTCCATGAGAACTCTTTTTTAGTAAATTCCTCGGGATTTCCTTTTTTGAAAAACAATGCACAAAGTTTACCTCTGCCTAAGCCGCAAGTTTTACCATAATAGTAGCAATTTACACAGCTATATTTTAATATCCTAAGCTCGACCCAAAGACAAAATAATAAGTAAAGAACAGTAAAAAGAATCCCGAGAAGAGAGAAAATATAGGCACCTAAAACATAAATCGATAAGGACAAAGCACAAGAAAGCAAAGGCACCCAGACGGAAAAGTTTTCATAACTTTGTTTATTTTGCATATCCTTTCTTCTTAAAATAATTCATGGCTTCGGTTATCTTATTAAACGCTTTTGTCGCTGTCTGGGTAACAAATACCGATGGAGTTTGTTTGGCCGTCCAGACGACATAGACTTCTTTAGCTGCTTCGTGTGCGTGCTGGAGCTCTCTTTCAACGCCGCTGGATACGGCAGCCCGGCCGTCGGCCAATGTGGGAATAAAGCTGATTATCATATCCGACTGGTCAATGAGCATGAAATCGCGGGCATATATTTGGCTGTTGATATCGCGTTCGATTTGCTGGATTTGGCTCAGGTCCAGCCGAACCTTTCGCCCTACTGCTGTTGCCTCGACGAAATATGACCCCTGTTCGACGGCCTTGTGTGCATAATGTGGCAGATAGGATTCTTCCAAATCGGCAGGGTCAAAGCAGATAAAAAGCTTTTTCATCACTTGCCGAAACTCGTTGATTTCTTCTTGAATATTTTTCATGTCAGCAACGTGGGTCATTGGAAAACTCAGATATGCTTTTTTGCTCCGGCTCTCAAAAACAAGTCTATAAAATGTTCCGATGGTTTCCTCTTGGGCCCCGCGGGCAAGGCAATAAAAAGGAACTGATTCGTCAACTCCCTTGCAGAGCATTTCGGTGCCGATAATTTCTTCTTCCCGCCAGACAATCAGGTCTTTCAGAGAGTGTTCCACAGAGTGTTCATTGATGAGCCGTGTGTGCAAAGCGATGACACCATCAATCAAACAGATATACATATCGGCACCGAGCTGTCGCATTTGGTCGAAGTCGACAGCGGGGAATAAGCCGTGCCGCCAGCGGAAGGTTGCGTGGGTATTGACAATCAAGTTAGGGGCCTTTTTGGCTTTTGCGATGATATCTTTGAAGATGCTGCGGCGAAGCGAACTCAATCTTTTCATTGGTATATCGAGGATTTTACCTTTCGGGATGTCCGGTGCTTCGGCATACATCATTTCGCCGACATTGCATAAGAGCACCTCTTTGTTTCTGTTGGTAGCGAATTGGCATACTTTCTGAAGGTAGCTTTTCTTGTCAACGCCGACCATTCCAGTAACAACGACTATCATTTAGTCTCCCGTCTCTCGTGGCTCGTGGGTTATTCGGGACGTAGGTCGCCGATCGCAATTAAAGGTTTTTTAATCGTTGCTCTCTATCATAATTTTTCAATGCTGCAATTAGTTCGCTCATATCGCCGGCCATTATCTTATCAAGGCTATAAAGCGACAAGTTGATTCTGTGGTCGGTAAGGCGATTTTGTGGGTAATTGTACGTTCTGATTTTTTGCGACCTGTCGCCTGAGCCAATCATAGTTTTACGTTGTGAATCTCGCTGTGCTCTTTTTTTGCTCTGGTAATATTCGTAGATTCTGCTTTTCAAAATCCGCCAGGCCTTGGCACGATTTTTGTGCTGGCTTTTTTCATCCTGCATACTGACGGTAATGCCTGTTGGGATATGCTCAAGTTTGATGGCGCTGCTGAGTTTATTGACACTTTGTCCCCCGGGGCCGCTTGACCTGCCAACGTGTTCGACGACTTCGTTGTCGGCAATCTGAATATCAACTTCTTCCGGCTCAGGCAGTACTGCCACTGTTGCAGCAGAGGTGTGAATTCTGCCCTGTGATTCAGTTTCCGGCACGCGTTGAACACGATGTCCGCCGGCCTCATAGCCTAACTCGGACCATACTCCCTTGCCTTTGATGCCGAATATAACTTCGCGAAAGCCGCCTATTTCCGTTGGGCTAAAATCAAGTTGTTCGACCTTCCATTTACGGCCTTCAGCGTATTTCGTATACATATCGAACAAATCGTGTGCGAACAAAGCCGCCTCTTCGCCACCAGTGCCTGCACGTATTTCCATTATGACCGAATCGATGCTCATCTCGTCGGCCATTACGAGGGTGTTTCGGATTTCCTCGAGGAGGGTGTTCTTTTTAGCTTCAAGCTGACCGATTTCTTCTTTTGCCAGGTCCCTGAAATCTTCGTCTACCGTGCTGTCCTTTAATATGTGTTTGGCATCTTCCAGGCCGGCTATTGTTTTTTTGTATTCGCGATATTTTGTAACGATTGTTTTCAGCTTACCTTGTTCTTTGGCAAGCGTTATCAGCCGGGTTGAATCGCTGGCGATTGCCGGGTCGGCAATTTGCTTTTCGATTTCGTTGTAGTGGAGCTCAATTTCGTCGAGTTTTTCTAAAAGAGTATCTTTTTTTTCAGCCATAGATACGGCCCTGCGAAGGTAAAAATAGCGGACAGCAGATAAAAAAAGAAAGCCAAACGCTAAATGCTATTATAACTGGAAAGCCAGCTATTGTTTGTCTTTTTTGCTTTTTTTGAAGTAATCCTTGCCGTATTTTTTTTGGAACCGCTCTATCCGTCCTGCGGTATCGACGAATTTCTGTTTACCTGTATAGAATGGATGGCACATAGAGCAGATTTCTGCGTGTATTTCTTTTGCCGTGCTGTAGGTTTCGAATGTGTTCCCGCAGCCACAATGAACCACTACTTTTTGGTATTTTGGATGTATCCCTTTTTTCATAGCTAAAGTGCTCCCAAAACCTAAAGTGAAGAATTCTAACAATATTAGCAGATTTTGCAATAGAAATTTTTTGCAATTAACAACTTTCAACCGTTTTGCCGGGGTAAGTTTATATCTGTTATTGGACAGAGACGAGATGTGGAGGCTGGTTTTTCGTTAAAATCAAGGTTGCTGGTCCAAGAAAATACTGCAATTTTTTGGAAAGCATGAAAAGTTCCGTTTGTTTTTAATCGATAATAATACATATGCTTTATATAGAGGGGCTCATTTTATAGGCCGTAGATGGAGATGGAATAATGCGGATTAGATACGTTGTTTCGACGATGTTATTTTGGTGGCGTGAGAATCCCCTCTCATTCGAGCAGGAATGCCAGTTCTTAAGGTCTATGGGCTTCGGCGTGGAGTTATGGCCCAATATGAAAGGTGAAAGTAACTGCCGTTATGAGAGGCGTAATTGGCCCAGACTCGCCGCTGCTACTGAGGGTATGCTGGTCTCGATGCGTTCTCGCAACGATGAGCCGGCGTTGAAGCAATGGGATGAGCAAATCGAATGCGCCAAGCTGCTTGAGGCAAATATTGTAACCGATTTGCAAAGTTTAGGTATTCCGGATGGCCCGGAGCTTGACGGCTGTGCTTTTGCCGGAGAGGTAGTCAGGCTGGCCGAACTCAATAAGGTGAAATTGTGCCTCGAAACCGGCCGGTTATCAACGCTCAAGCAGGTCGGTGAAAAGTTTGGGTCCATTTGGTATTGCCTCGATACCGGCTACGCCAATATAGACCCTGAATTTGCCTTCAAGAAGTATGTGGACGATTTGGGTGAGAGGGTGGCCCATTTGCATCTGACCGACAATTACGGCCGCGTGGACGACCATGAGCCGCCTGGGTTGCATGGTGGTATAGCCCGTGAGAATTGGGACTACCTGTTGAATGCTTTAGACAAATACGATAATGATGTAATCGGTTCACTTGAGATGTGTCCGAGTATGCCTGCTGTGATGCTGCGGCAGGCCAGCGAGTTTTTGTTTGATATATTGAAATGGCCTAATCAGCCTCAAAAACGGCCCGGTTATGCAGGCGTTACCTATAATCCCACATAGCATAATCGTGGGCTTACAGGAGCTTATACAACATGCATTGTGAATAAAAGAGGCGAGGGAAAAGGATAGACTTTCCTCACCTCTTTTTATTATCCGGCTCAATAATCACCTGGTGTCTTGTGCTGGCAAAAGCCAAGCATCTATTTTGTAGCTATTTTGTTTGGCTACTAAAAGCCGTATCCCCCCTGCTTTAGCTGCTCTTCTGTTGGCAGGGTTGTATATGTTTCGCCTCTTGGCCCGATATAAACAACGCCCTGCTTTCTCAGCCTTACAGGGGTGATAGAGCCGTTGCTGTTGGTAACATTGATGGTAACTACGTTCATTTCCTGGCGGAGGCTTTCCATTTCAGCCTTTGTTTCGGCTCTTGCTTTTTTCTTGTCCTGCTCGTTGCCTATCATATAGCCACCTGCGGCGCCTACTCCAGCTCCAATCAAGGTTGATTCCGTATCATGGCCTATTGCCTGGCCGATACCAGCACCAGCCGCTGTGCCGATAAGAGCACCGGTTTGTGCATCGCTCTCACAGCCGGCAACAAATACCAGACCCAGACTCACAACAGCTACAATTAGAATTGTCATAAAACCTTTGACCATTTTACACCTCCATTATCTTTTCTCTATATATAAAGTATAGAAACCAAATTCTCTTTCTGTCAACTTTCTGTGTTTATTTTACTATTGCTTGACCGAAATAATCAAACAAATAATCCAGATAAACTTGTAAATATGGGTTGTAGCGGTTATATTTTATCAACTTATTTGTAGTAAGGACTCAAGGGAGCCAAAATGAGACCTAAGCTAATAGTTGTTGGCGCTGCCGGCCGGATGGGCAAGCGTATCCTTTCATTGGCTGTAGACGCTGGCCAATTCGATATTATAGGGGCAGTCGAAAAACCGGACCATGCCGATATCGGCAAAGACGCCGGCCTGGTGGCATTAGCAGGGCCGATAAATGTTAAGCTGGATAGCGCATACCCCGCTGGTGCCGATGTGGCAATCGACTTCTCGCAGCCTGCAGCGGCAGATAAAACTATTGACCACTGTCTTAAAGGTGGCGTTGCATTGGTTTTGGGCACTACCGGCTTGGCTGAGGAACAGCGTGAAAAGATAAAGACTGCTTCGGCAAAAATCCCCATTATATATGGAACTAATATGAGTGTGGGGATGAACGTTTTGTTCTCGCTGGTTGGTAAGCTTGCTCTGATGCTCGGCGACGAGTATGATACAGAGATAATCGAGCAACACCACCGCTTCAAAAAAGATGCTCCAAGCGGTTCGGCTATTGTCTTGGCTGAGAATATCTGCAAAGCAACCGGCAAAAAATTCCCAGATTGCCTTATTCACGGTAGAAGCGGAAAGGACGCCCTCAGGCAAAAAGGCACTGTTGGCATGCACACCGTCCGCGCAGGCGATATCACTGGTATTCATTCGGTAATCTTTAGTACGCTCGGCGAAACGGTAACACTGAACCATACCGCTCATAGCAGGGACACCTTCGTACGGGGGGCATTACGAGCGGCCCAATGGCTCACCGGCAAAAAACCAGGACTTTATTCAATGGCCGATGTCCTTGAAATTAAATCTCGTGCTACGTAGCGTAGCTACTACGCAGAGTAGCAAGCGCATTATTGATATAAGACGGCTATTATGCTGGCTGAGTTAAAAAGTGAGTGGATGAAAATGGGCCGAAATAAGGAGCCGCTCTTTTCATAGGCATATCCCATGCCCAGCGAAAGCACAAATAGTGGTGGCCAATGTCCTGGGTCGTAATGAGCTACTGCGAATAAACCAGAGCTTATTAAAATTGAGAACCATACCCTCAAAGCCTTGTTTTGCAATCTTTCGCAAAATGGGAATCCTTCTAAAACCGACCGTATCATTGTTTGAAACATGCCTCGAAAAAGCATCTCTTCAAACACAGGCACTATGGCAACAGCAGTAATAATAATTAGCACTCTGACCGACAGTTGCGAATATGCTCTTATCAGTTCGAGTTCTTGATGTGGTTGCATTTCAAAATCCTGTCCCCATATAAGTTTGCCAAGGAATATCGTTAGTATAATCATAAGTATTAGAAACGGCCATACAGAGAGCAGGTTCAAAAAAGCGGAGAAAAAGTCTTTGTGGATGGTTTTTACATTCAGGCCGAATCCTTTTAATCGCCGGGCAAAACTGACTCTGGCCAGAAAGATAATTACCGCTGTTGCCATTATCGCACTAATACAGAGGATAAGGTTATCCACAAGAGCCTTTTGCCAGGGAAGGCAGTCAGGCAAAAGTTTTTCTGCGATCGACATTGCGAGTGAAACAACCCCGAGCCAAATAAGCAGCGGGACGAAAGGCAGATAGAGAGGCATACTGTTTCGACGGGGTGCCGAATCGGATAAGGCTTTTCTGCCCAGGGATGTTTTGAGTAACCAGCCACCGAATAATAATACCCCTGCCAGGCAAATAATGAGGTCTATATTGGATATATATATATAGCCGGGTAGTTGTTTGATAATCTCAGGAATATTCATCGTTATATACTTTTTGCAACCTTGAAACTAAGCCCGTCTTGCATTAGATTAGTATCATTTGGGATCCTATTTTGCGAGACCGTTGCGGAGTATTGCAGAATGGGGACCGCTTTTCAAGGAAAATAGATTATGGACATATTTCGCATTGAAGGGCCGGTTCAGCTTTCTGGGGTCGTTAGTATAAATGGTTCCAAAAACGCTTCTTTGCCGATAATGGCCGCTACTATTTTAACTGCTGGCAAATCCATTCTAAAAGCAGTGCCCCATCTTTCTGATATTTCCGTTTTTAGCCAGTTGCTTGGCCGATTGGGTTGCGAGCTTACCCGAAGCCCAAACGGAGATTTGTGCATAGATTCGAGGGTAATTGATAATCCGGTAGGCGAGTATGAAATTGTCCGCAGAATGCGGGCAAGCATTTGCGTACTCGGTCCATTGCTTGCTCGCTGCGGCAGAGCGGAGGTGTCAATGCCGGGCGGATGTGCAATTGGTGATAGGCCTATTGACATCCATCTGCGGGGCTTGCGTGAGCTTGGTGCGAAAATCCATCTTAAAAGTGGCTATATCGTTGCTGAAGCCCCCCGTGGGTTGACCGGTTGTGATATTTTTATGGGTGGGCCATTTGGTTCGACAGTACTGGGCACAGCAAATGTGTTAATGGCCTCAACCCTGGCAAAGGGTAAAACGATTATCGCCTCGGCTGCCTGTGAGCCGGAAATAGTTGACTTGGCGAACTGCCTTACTAAGATGGGTGCAAAGATAGACGGTATTGGTTCACCTCGACTAATTATCGAAGGAGTCAAGGAGTTGCAGCCAGCCGAATATCAGGTAATTCCGGACAGAATCGAAGTTGGTACTTTTATGGTCGCAGCTGCTATAACGGCGGGCCAGCTTCGGCTTCTGAACTGTCGGCTCGATGATATGATGGCTGTTGTTGATAAGTTAAGAAATATTGGCGTAACGGTCGAGAAAGGAAAGACGAGAGACGAGAGACGAGAGACGAGAGACGAGGTGGTTG
>CAZTWR010000068.1:0-9104 GCA_964618055.1 uncultured Pirellulales bacterium
CCAGAATCGAGGGCATATCGACCGGCTCATTATCGCTGGATTTCGCTCTGGGTGGCGCGGGCATTCCGCGTGGCAGGGTAACAGAACTGTTCGGGCCCGAATCATCCGGTAAAACCACACTCGCACTTCACGTTATTGCAAACGCTCAGCGTGCAGGAGGTGTGGCAGCCTTTATAGACGCTGAACATGCACTGGACCCCACCTGGGCGAAAAGATTGGGTATCGATGTCAGCAGTCTGCTCATAAGTCAGCCCGATACCGGCGAACAGGCGCTTGAAATCACCGAGATGTTAATCAGGTCCAATTCCGTCGATGTTATAGTTGTTGACTCGGTTGCCGCCCTGACGCCGGCGGCGGAGATCGAAGGCGAAATGGGTGCTACCCATATGGCGCTGCAGGCGAGATTAATGAGTCAGGCGATGAGAAAGCTTGCCGCTGTTATCAATAAAAGCAAAACCGCTCTAATTTTCATAAATCAAATTCGTATGAAAATCGGCGTGATGTTCGGCAATCCGGAAACGACTCCCGGCGGAAGGGCGCTGAAATTTTACACCTCCGTCCGAGTCGATTTGAGAAGGCTGGCGACCTTGAAGGACGGCGGCAGTGCCGTCGGCACCAGGGTCAGGGCCAGGGTGGTAAAGAACAAAATCGCACCACCTTTCCGTGATGCTGAGTTCGACATTATGTTCGATAGTGGAATCAGCTACGAAGGCGATTTGCTCGATTTGGGCCTGGCTTCCAATGTGGTCGAAAAAGCCGGCACCTGGCTGAACTACGGCGATATCCGCCTCGGTCAGGGTAGAGAGAACGCCAAAAAATATCTGGCTGAAAACAAAGATTTGTGTAAGGAACTGAAAGGTAAAATCCTTGTTGCTAAAGGCCTGGTGTGAAGTGTACCTCGTGAATTGCAAAGCAGAATACGGCAGAGATAAGGAGAATTTATAGTGCCGAATGCGAAGCAGATAAGGTCCGACTTTATAGATTTTTTCAGGAGTAAAGGACACGAATTTGTCCCCAGCTCACCTATAGTGCCAATTGATGATGATACATTGCTTTTCGCCAATGCGGGGATGAATCAGTTCAAAGATGTCTTTTTGGGTTTGTCCAGCCCGGAATATCGCAGAGTGGTCAACAGCCAGAAGTGTCTGCGTGTAAGCGGCAAGCACAACGACCTTGAGGAAGTGGGCAAAGATACCTATCACCACACATTTTTTGAAATGTTAGGCAATTGGTCGTTTGATGATTATTTCAAGGCAGAGGCAATTGACTGGGCCTGGGAACTTCTTACAAAGGTTTGGGGTATTGAGCCGGACAACCTGTGGGCAACTGTTTTTCAAGGTGATACGAAAGATAGTTCCCCGCCGGACAGCGATGCCAAATCGCTTTGGCCGAAAGTAACAGGCATTCCAGATGAGAGGGTCCTCTTTGGCGGGAAAAAGGACAATTTCTGGGAAATGGGTGACATTGGTCCCTGTGGGCCCTGCAGTGAAATACATATCGACCTTGGCCCGGATATGTGCGACAAGAAAAACATCGTCGGCCACAAGTGCGTTGTCAACGGCGGTTGTGGCCGGTTTATAGAACTGTGGAATCTGGTCTTTATACAATATAACCGCGCCGACGACGGCAAGCTTGTTGAGCTTGGTGCCAAATATGTCGACACCGGCGCCGGCCTGGAAAGAATCGCTGCAGTGCTGCAGGGTAAAAGGAGCAACTATGATACCGATTTGTTCATGCCTATAATCGATCGCATCAGTGAAATCACCGGCCACAAATATACGTCTGAGCTAAACAACAAAATCGATAACGCCTTCAGGGTTATATCCGACCATATTCGCTCGCTTGTTTTTGCGATAAGCGACGGTGGAATGCCGAGCAATGAGGGCCGCGGCTATGTTCTTCGCAGAATTTTACGCAGGGCCTCTCGGTTTGGACGCGTGCTTGATATGCATGACCCCTTTATCTTTGATTTGGTTCCGACCGTAGTAGATTTAATAGGAGATTTTTATAAAGAACTTCCTGCAAAACGAGGATTAGTACAGGATGTTATACAATCAGAAGAAATTAGTTTTGGGCGAACCCTTGACCGCGGCATAGAGATATTCAATATCGCTGCCGAAAAGGCCCAAAACTCAAAGGATAAAACCATCGGCGGCGAGGATGCCTTCCAGCTTTATGATACTTACGGTTTTCCACTCGACTTAACTCGGCTTATGGCTGAAGAGCGAAATCTGAAAGTCAATACTGCCAAGTTTGACGAATTGATGCAAGAGCAGAGAGAGCGTGCAAGGGCAGCGCAAAGCACCGTTTCATTTGCGTTAGGGGCCACTGTCTCTGCGGAAGTACTCAGGAACTTACCGTCTACTGAAGACCTGCACAAATATCAAGTTGACCAGTGTGATAGTAAACTACTCGGATGGGTTGATAAAGAGGGGTTCAAGAACCAAGGGCGCATTAAAACTGGAGACAGTGCTGATTTTATTCTCAAGAAGACCTGTTTTTATGCTGAAGCGGGCGGGCAGATTGGCGATTGTGGAATTATCGTATCGGATAAAGGACGATTTGTTGTTGAAAAGACTAGGAAGGTAGGTAACAACTGTGTTATTCATATAGGCAAGGTTGTTGAAGGAGAATTTAATGCCGGCGAAAGGGTAAAGGCAATTGTCAGCAAGGACAGAGATTCTATAAGGAAAAATCATACCGCTACACATTTGCTCCAGTGGGCGCTGCAGCAGACGCTCGGCAAATCGGTGGCCCAGCAGGGCAGTCTCGTTACCCCGGAATATCTGCGGTTTGATTTCACCTGGCCAAAGGCCCTGACGGCTGAGCAGTTGAAAAAAGTTGAAGCCTTGGTCAAAGAAAAAATTGCCGAAGATAAGCCGGTCGCCTGGAGGGTAATGCCGAGGGGCGAAGCACAAAAGCTGGGTGCGATGGCGCTGTTTGGTGAGAAATACGGAAGTGAAGTTCGAGTAGTGGCTATCGGTGCCGCAGATGACGACCAGTTCGGCGAAGCTTTTAGTAAGGAGTTTTGCGGCGGCACGCACGTTGACAGACTCGGCTCTATCGGCGGTTTTAAGATAATCAAAGAAGAGAGCATCTCAGCCGGTGTCCGCAGGATTACTGCAATGACCGGCTCTGGCTTAGCTGCGTATCTCGAACAGCGAAGTCAGATTGTTGATAAGCTTTCAGAGATGCTGAAGGTCCCAGATAAAGAAGTTGCTGATAGGGTTAGCCAGCTGATAAAAGAAAATAAGAAGCTCTCTAAAGAGTTGAAATCTGCTTCTAAGCAAAGTGGCAGTGACATTGTGGCCGAGGCAAAGCAGCTTCTCGATGGCTGCGAAAAAATCGGGCCGACATCAGTAGTCATTGGCCGGCTCTCAACCACTTCGGCCGAGCAGGCCAGAGCGGCTATTGATATGCTCAAAAAGAAGGCAAAATCGGCCGCTATAGTTCTGGGCTTTATCGAAGATGGAAATGCAGCTTTGCTTGCAGGTGTCACCAATGATTTGGTCAAGAAAGGCCTAAAGGCTAATGACATAGTTAAGGTAATTGCGCCGATGGTGGATGGTGGCGGTGGTGGCAGACCACAAATGGCCCAGGCCGGCGGAAAAAATACAAAGAAAATTGATGAAGCTCTTGCCAAAGCTGCGGAACTGGTAAAATCGCACTTGACGAGCTAATTGCAACAGATTATTTTTCTTGCCGGATTTTTATGCTCCTTGCGTGTGCATCAAGCCCCTCAGCCTCAGCTAACCGAATTATATCCTCAGCGCTTTCAGCTAATTTCTTTTTATCGTATTCGATAATACTCGTTGACTTGATAAAATCATTGGCACTTAAAGCGCTGAAGAACTTTGCACTTGTACCGGTGGGTAATGTATGACTTGGTCCTGCCCAATAGTCACCGACAGCAACCGGTGAATAATCACCGATAAATATCGCACCTGCATTTTTGATTTTCTCTGCGATTTTCCTGCTTTCCTCCCCGCATTGAATCTCTAAATGCTCTGCTGCAAAATCATTTGCCTTTTCAATCAGTTCGTTCATATTTTTAAAAACAACGATGCAGCCAAATTCTTTCAGACAGTCAATCGTTTCTTGAGACCTTTTCAGTTGCTTTACCTGAGTCTTGAGTTCAAGAAGAACTTTTTCAGCAAACTCCTGAGAAACTGTAAACATCATTGCACTGCCGGGTGCGTGTTCTGCTTGGCTGAGCATATCAGCCGCTACCCAGGCAGGATTGGCTTTATCATTTGCAATTATAAGAACTTCGCTTGGCCCAGCTATTGAATCAATGTCGATAAATCCAAAAAAATGTTTCTTTGCCATCTGAACCCATTGGTTACCTGGTCCGACTATCTTATCCACTTTTTTTATGGGTTCGTAGCCATATACTAGGGCTGCTACTGCTTGTGCTCCACCAATGCGGTAGACTTCATCGATTCCAAGTTCATGACAAACTGCTAAGATTACCGGATGGATACTGCCTTTATATCTGGGTGGTGAAACCACGGCAATTTCTTTGACGCTTGCTACTTGTGCAGGGACAGCCGTCATTATTACGGTGGATGGCAGTGGAGCCGAGGCGCCCGGTACACAAATGCCAACTCTCTTTATTGGTGTATATCTTATCCCGCGGTGTTGGTTTTCTTTCTTGTTGCCAATAAAGATTTCTTCCTGGTATTTCTTTACATTGGCGATTGCCTGACGCAATGAATTCAAAAGCTTGAGATTGTCTTTTTTGAGTTCATTGTGAGCTTTTTTCAAATCCGCTTCACCTACTCGAAATTGGCTAGGTGTTAGTTTAACTCCATCAAACTTTTCCGTAAATTCTGCTACCGCTGTATTTCCGCGTTTTGCAATTTCAGAAAAAATCTCATTTAATTGTTCATTCTTTTCATCACCAGTCTTAAATCGTGATGCTAATATTGCTTGCGCACGAAGGGCTGTAACTCGCTTCTCAAAATTTGCTTGCTTATAAGAGATTAGGATTTGGTCGAGTTCGTCGCTCATAGTTTTTCTTTATTTCTCTTTCTCTGTGTTCTCTGTGGCTAATTTATCTGCCGAAGTTTTCGTGGCTGTAGGCTCGTGTTGCTTTCTGCAGCAGCAGATAATATTCACCTTTGTATTGCGTTAGAATCCCTGCTATTTTGAATCGAACAGGGTCTGCCTCAATAGACTGCACGTACTGCGCCCGTTCCAGAACTTCACAGGGCAGCAGCCTGAATGAGACCTGCTGGATGTTCCTGCCGAGAGCGTCAAGGATAAGTTCAGGTTCACCATCGGTCTGCCCTGCTAAAAGTGCGGTTCTGGCAGCTAAGATGGAATCCTGTTTCAATTGCAATCCTTTTTTCAACTGCTCATAGCGGAGGATTCGCCTCGTTTTGAGCTTGCCTATTATCTCTTCTGGTATGACTAATACATCGTTCGGTTCATTGATAGGTATCTTGGCCTTTTGCTGCTGCGGTGTTGGTGACTGCTCTGGTTTGGCTTGGTCACTCGTGCTACGTAGCGTAGCGCTACTACGCAGAGTAGCATCGGCTTTGCTGAGAGGCAAAAAATAAATGGGGAATATAAAATTGCTGCCCCTGTATTTTGTAACATTGCCCCAGAGCCTATAGCTTGCCCCGTTAGAAGTCTGCACAGTAGGCACGCCAGTCGCCTTTGACGACTTACTTCTAACAGGGCTTGCATCAGAACGTTTTTGGGCGTCAGCGGTCATCTTTTCCAAGGCTGTCGATGGTAGCAATTCGATAATCGAGCTGGCGCGGATTCGGCCTATATCGTCACTCACCTCTGAATCAAATTCAAAGAACCATTTACCGTCGGCGCTGGTTAATTTGCCGTCGACGCCTGACAAGCCAAAGCCGTCCTGCACCGGAGTTTGGCGAGCCGCACTGGCTGATGCCACGCAGCTTATAAAAAATGCTAAAATCAAAATTACCAGTCTCTTGTTCATATCAGTAGTGCACTAATCAATTCTGTAACTTGCTTTGGTCCATCTGCCTGGTGGATGTATCGGATACTGTCTGGGGCATCAACTGCAATTAAATCAACCAGCGGCTTCCAGAATTTGCCTACAAGTATAATCGGTTTATCTGCTTTGATAAAGCCCTTGTTTTTTAATTCCCAAACCTTTGCTAGTTCAAGCAGTGTCCCTGTCCCGCCTGGCAGCACAACGTAGGCCTGTCCCAGTTTTATCAATGTATCAAGCCGTTCGTCCAGCGAATCGGTAACGATTTCGCGAGTTATATATTCGTTAGCCGTGCTGCTTTTAAAAGCTGAGCATGTAACACCGATGATTTCGCCGCCAGCTTCGGCTGCTCCTTTAGCCGCAGCCAACATTGTTCCGCCATATCCGCCGTTGGCGATGGTGAAACCGGCCTGGGCCAGCAATCTGCCTGTTTCATAGGCCAGTGTGTAAGCTGTACCATCCCGTTTTGCTTTAGCCGTGCCGAAGATAGTTATTGTTTTATTATTCATTGGATTTTAATGCTCAGGGGCAAAGAAGCAAAGGCACAGAGGCGCAAAGTTATTTGGTTCGTTTATCATTTAACTTTTTGGTTAGACTACTGAGCATTCGTTCTACTTCTCTGCTTGATTCATAAAGTTTATCAAAGTTGCTTTTGTTCAAATGCTGTAGATTCAAACAAATCTCCAATTGGGTCTGCAACTCGTACAAAGAACCAGTTGCAATATGCAGAGAACGGATATAATCACTGGTTGAGTTTCTGCCATAACCTTCTGCGATATTGCTGGGAATTGAAACAGCGCAACGTCTAATCTGGGAGGTCAACCCGTAGGTTTCATCCTTAGGAGATGATTTTGATGCCTTATATATATTTGTAACCAAAATCAACGATTTTTGCCAAACAAGTAAGTCTCTATATGTTTTTACCTGTACATTTCTCAGACTTCTTTTTTCAGATTGCTCAATCATTTGCCGGACAACTCCTTAACCTCATACACCCAAGATATCTCAGAATTCGCCCCACGTTCAATATCATCAAAGTCAAGTTTGATTTGGGTTAATTTAATACCAATCTTTCCGACAACCAAGCCAGCCCCCAAGAGAACACCCAAAACTGGATGGCCTGCAAGTGTCATAAAACTGCTTATACCTGATGCTCCCAGAAGGTACTTGCCATCAAGACCTTCCTCAACAGCTCCAAGAATAGTTTTTATTCCGTGTTTCTTTAACGCTCTCTCATGGTCATCAAGTTTTATTGCGATCTCATCTTCAATAAAACTCTGTGATCTTCCAATCATGCCTTTGTCCAGCCAGTGCAGGAGATGCTTATATTTCTTTTGGTTATCTTTATCTTTTCGAAAGTCTATCACTTGCTTCCATGTTAATTGTTTTTCATCCACGATAGCAAGATCTGTTAAAGTTAGGTAAATAACCAGTCGGTCGCCTTCTTCGTATACGCGTTTTCGATCTTGAAGTGTTTCATAAGCCGGAATCATTGGAAGGCCACACTGTCTTGAAAATTTCTCAGCTATCACACGCAAGTAGCAGGGAAGAAGTCCCCACTGGTCTTCGTCTGACTTCCTTAAGTTCATTAGTAATTCGTCTGCGATCTCCCTGAAAGAAACGTGTGGTACTTTCTTCATCATTTCTGTTTCTGCATGTTTCAAAATGTTGTAGACTGCAGGAATAGAACCGCCGGTCTTGATATCCTCAAATGCCGTGCCGCCATAACACCTAATGGATTCGGGAACTAGGTCGTTTGTGGGCGCCCATACTCTATCGTAACAGAGTGCAGCAGTTTTAGGCTTAAGTGTAATAGCTGCTGTTTCACCTTCTGAAGGTAACAGTATTTTCCCTTGTGGTTTCATATTTATATCTTTTTCTATGCCTCTTTCCTTTGTGCCTCTGTGCCTTTGTGCCTTTGCCCCTTCTCACGTGTGTAATTTAGCAGCCCGGCTGAGAGCAAAATCTTTCTCTCTCTGTCGCAAAGTTCCAGCTTGCCGACAAATTCGAATGAGCCTGTCTTATCGATAATCTCGACTTCATTGCTGTTTTTTATCGCCTCGAGTAGCTTGTCAATTTGCAATCGGTCGCCGGGTTTGATTTTGTCGTAGTCAGATGGCTCGGCAAACACTATGGGCACGATGCAGAAGTTAATCAAGTTGGCCTTGTGGATTCGCTCAATATTTTTGGCGACCACAGCGCGGATGCCCAGATACATTGGGCAAAGTGCAGCGTGCTCTCTTGACGAGCCTTGGCCGTAGCTTTCGCCTGCCACGATGATGCCGGCAGTTGCTTTTTCCTTTAACTGGAGAGCTCGTTCGGCAAATGTTGGCTTGCCTTGTTCGTTGAAGCAATTAAAGACCACCTTTGAGTATTCCGGCACATTTGAGCGCAGTTTCAGGAAAGGCCCAGCCGGCATAATATGGTCGGTTGTTATTTTATCGCCACATTTAATTAAGACTTGTCCCTGAAATTCTTGTGGTAGTGGCGGCGGTGCTTCCGGCACGATAATCGTTGGTCCACGTATAATCTCTACTTTTGCTGCTTCTTCTTCTTTCGGCGGCTCTTCTATCATATTGTCGTTGATAACAAATTCGTCCGGCAATTTTATTTTCGGGTATTCTATCCCGAGAATTTTGGGCAAATCACGCGGGTCGGTAATTCGCCCTGTCAAAGCTGAAGCGACTGCTGTTTCGGGACTGACCAGATAGACCTGGTCGCCGGCTGTTCCGCTTCGCCCCGAAAAGTTCCTGTTGAATGTTCTAAGGCTTACTACCTCCTCGGCTGGCGAAAGCCCTTGGCCAATGCACGGGCCACAGCCGGTTTCGAGAACACGAGCGCCAGCCGATACGATATCCGCCAACGCCCCGTTTGCCGCCAGCGTATTCAGCACTTCTCTGCTGCCGGGTGCAATTGCAAATTCGACCATATTGTTTATGCCTCTGCCCTTTAATACCTTTGCGACCATCATCAAATCGGCAAAGCTGGAGTTTGTGCAGCTGCCTATCACAATCTGTCCTGTCTGAATGCCGGCGATTTCGGCGACGGCATTGACATTATCCGGTGAAGATGGACAAGCCGCTATTGGCTGCAACTCAGCCAGATTTATTTCGATGACACGGTCATATTC
>CAZTWR010000069.1:0-9102 GCA_964618055.1 uncultured Pirellulales bacterium
CGCTACGCCACTGAGAGATAGCGGTGTCATCGACCCTGCCATTGCTCATATGGTGGCTGTTGGAGAGAAAAGTGGCGAACTGGAAAAGATGCTTAAGGATATCAGTGGAAATCTCGAGGCTTCAACTGATATAGTTATTGAAAGATTAAGTGCTGCGGTTGAGCCGCTTATTATAATTGTTATGGCCGCAATAATAGGTGTGATTGCTTATGCAACAATATTGCCGATTTTAGAGGTTTCAGCAGGTAAATTTTGAGCAAACTATTTTAGGAGTTTTATAGAGAGATGGAAAAGAGAAGAAGAAAAAACAGATATGGTTTTACGATGATTGAATTGATGGCTATGTTGATTATCATTGGTTTACTTGCCACCTTGGTAGTTACAAAAGTAGCCTCGAAGATAGACCAGGCGCGTGTTACAACTACCAAGGCCAATTTAAAGGTTCTTCATTCCGCGGTTACTCAATTCAAGATGGACACCGGCCGATTTCCAACCGAAGAAGAAGGGCTTATGGCACTTGTCGAGCAGCCGAGTGATGTTGTAAGGTATGAGCCGGGCGGTTATTTGGAAACTACCGAAATACCCAAAGATGGCTGGGGAAATGAGTTTATTTATGAGCTTTTCCCGGAAAGCGGAAAGTCGTTTGTAATCAAGAGTCTTGGTGCTGATAGTGAAGAAGGTGGTGAGGGCAACGATGCCGACTTGTACAGCACTGATGCATACTGATTGCGTCGTGCGTGGGCCATCCGATTTACGCGATACGCGATACGCGATACGCAATACGAGAGGCGGCTTTACGTTTACTGAGTTAGTAGTGGTGGTTTTGATAGTTTCTCTGTTTGTGCTTTTAGCGGTTACGAATCTTTCTGGGTTGCTTAGAAGAAGTACGTTTAGGGCCCAGGCCAATGAGTTTGTCTCGACAATGCAGATGGCCGCCAGCGCAGCTGCTGAGAGCCATAGAAGATACGAAGTTATTATTGATATCGCAGAGCAGAGCTATATGCTTCGCCAGATTACTTCGACTCATTTGCCGTCGGATGTTCTGGAAGAAGAGATTATCGTCAAAAATGATTTTAACGATAATTGCCGGGTTGTTTATGTTTTGTTCGACGACTTGGTTGATACCGACGAAGATCATCAAAAAGCGTTTTTTCGCGTAGGTCGTGCAGGTTGGCAAGCTGGTGGAAAAATAGTTCTGCTCGATGAGGACGAACAACCTTATTCGGTAGTAGTTAATCGACTAAGCAGAATTGTTACATTACAAGAAGGAGACGTCGAACTTTTGATGCCAAGAAGACAAGATGAGGTGCCGTTCTAAACAAATTCTGTTGTCTGCTTTTAATAAAATCGTGGATAGTAATGGTGTAGAGCGGGGAAAACCATATACATTATATGCCAAACCAGCTTTTAGTCTGGTGGAAGCTGTAACTGCTTTGATTATACTTGCGATTGTCAGTTCGAGTGTATTGGTTGTTATAAACCGCTGTATGACCTCAGCTGCAGATTCAGCGCTGCGTATGCAGGCCTTTGAGGTCGCGCGCGAGAATATGGAAACTCTTCTGTCCAAGGATTCGGTTAAAGAGATGGTTGAGTATGGCGGCAGTGACAGGTATCCCGAGATTCAATGGCAAACTACTGTTGAGACGTTTTATGAGCCGGTAACGGCACGAATGTGGGTCAGAGCGGTTTGCTCGGCTGAATATGCCGACACGGCAGGTGATGTGCAAACGATTGAACTAACGCACTGGTTAACAGGTTTAACGAAGAAGCAGTTACTTGAAATCATTGCAGAAAAGCAACGGTTGGCGGAAGAGGTTATCGAGACGGACGAAGAAGCCGCTGACTATGCCGGTGTCGACGTGGCAACCATTCAGCAGTGGGTTGAGAATGGTATGCCTAAGACCGAGGATGGCTTTTACATCAAGGATTGGCTTGACCTCTATGCAGGGACTAACGGTGAGCCGACTGCTGAGGAGAGAGGCCGGCTGACAAAAGAGGATGTGGGCTTAGAAGAGGCAGAGGACAAACAGGACGAGAAAGACCAGGAAGATGAACCTGAACTGGATGAGGACAAATCAGACGGGCCAGAGGAGCAAGAGCCGGAGCAAGGCACGAAAAATCCTTTTGGTTTGCCAGATGATTATCCGGACTGGCCAATCGAAAAAATTATACAGTGGTTGAAGGACAATGGATACTTGTAACAGAAAACCTATGTTTATGAACATGAGAAATGCACAATTCAGACCATTACAGCAAAAATCGGGTTTTTCGTTAGCTGAGGTGCTTGTGGCTCTGACGATAGGGGCAATGGTTTTGGTCGCGGTACTGGGTATTTATAGCCGGGCAGAAACTAGCGCTGCTGCAATTACACGTAAGCTTGATAGCTCCAGACTGCCTTCTGAGGTTCTGCAGCACATCGCTGAGGACCTTGACAGAACAATTGCGCCAGGCGCCGATACGAAAGTTACTATTGACAATAAATTTGAAAATGGTTTCTCGACCGCTCGGCTGGCAGTTCTAAAAACTATTTACGACAGCAAGAACGAAAAGCAGACATTTGAAAGAATTGTTTGGCAGACTAACTATGATAATGATGCCAATGGTCTTGTTTTATATCGCAGTCACAGTGGAATTGCATTGGAAGATAAACTGCTTGATGAACAGAAAGAAGATTGGGAGAAAGAGCTCTTTGTGCCGGTTTGCACCGGCATTACTTTTTTTAAAATACAGGTTCCCAAGGGCGAAGGCTTTCAGGATAAATGGACAAGCAATTCATTGCCTTCTGGTATTGTGGTAACTATTTCTTTTGCCGAGCCTTTTAAGACATTAGCTGGTACTCTGGATGTGCCGGATGAGGAAAAAGTCACACGAACTATAGCTATTTACAGAACCAGAAAAATCAAATTCATATTAGTAAAAAAAGAAAAAGAAGATGAAGAAGAACAAAGCAATGAGGAACAGACGCCTAAACAACCAGAGTGATTGTCGAAACCGCCCAGGCATTGTGCTTTTGGTGACATTAGTGTTATTGGTTATGCTTTCAATACTTGGTTATACCTTGAGCAGTCGTCTTGTTGCCCGGCGTCACCGAGACCAGTATATCATAGATTATCAAGCTGCCCGCTACGGTTGTGACTCAGCGGTACGGTATGCATTGGCCAAATTGGAGGATATTAATGCCCCGCCATTAGTTGCCCGTCCGAATGAGCCGGATTTCTCCGATTTATTTTGGCGGAACGAGCAGGAATATGAGGAGTATCTGGCTGAGTGGGCTGTTGGAAAAGGTCCTGATAGGAGCAAGGGCTTTGTTGACATAAATGATGTCAATGATGTTAACGATATTAATGACGCTAATAAGTTCGATTACAGTGGTGGTGTTATTGACCTCAATTCCCCTAATTCTTTGACGATACGGGGGCCCTATGGTCCACCCTGGCCGTTTGTAATCGAGCCAGTTGAGTTTGAAATTGGTTCTGCCACAGTTAGGATTGAAATTGAAGACGAAAATGCAAAATACCCCATCGGCTGGGTGTTGCTGGATGATGAAGAAGTGCAGCGTGAAGCCTTGGCGGGGCTTGAAACTTTCTGCGAGTGGATGGATGTCAATAGTGTGTGGATTGATTCACTAAAACGAGAACTAAAGGAAATAAGTGAAATAAAAGCGTTCAAGCTTGGCTTTGAACCGATAACGATAAGCGAAAAAACGAAAGCGAGAACGATAACCAGACGCAGGAGGGGAAGCAGAAGAATTTCCCGAAGGCGGATAGTCACAAAAAGAACTATACCTGCCTCCGTCCACACTGCTGATTTTGCAAAACTTTTTCACAGTTCACTAATTGATGCCGAAGCCCTTGCCAGGCCAACAATAGTCAGCGAAAGTAGAAAAGAATCGGCTTTGAAGTATATGGGATTGTGGGCTTCGAGCAAGGTTAATATAAATACCGCCCCTCGACATGTATTGGAAGCAGCTTTTACTTTCGGTGGTGATGCTGATAAAATCGCTGAAGAAATTATACAGCGAAGACGAATAAAGCCTTTTACAGATATGGAAGATTTGAGGAAATCGCTATTTAGATATTCCGATTCGATAGGAAAATGTGGGAAATATATCACAATAGCCAGTAGGTTTTTCACTATTAAAATAACTGCGGTAAGTGGAGTGGCGGAAGCATCAACTGTTATAGCAATAACCAAAGATGGCAAAAAGATAGAAAGAATTGCCGTAATCTCCAGTTGAGAAGCTGGCTTTTAGGAGTTTGCTCGAAGTGGAAAGTCCGAACTACTTGGGAATTTATCTAAGCAAAGACACCGCGACCGTGGTCTGTCTCGGCTTAGAAGGGGGAAGTAGGAGTGTCCTGGGCTGCTTCAGCGTTACTGTTGAAGCAACAGAGGAACAGAAATCACAAAAGTTGGTGCGTCTTATCACAGAGGGTTGTGCTGAGAGAGGATTAGAGTTTTCCGAGGTCGCCGTAGCTTTAGATTGTTCAATGTTTATGCAGCATAATGTGCACAGTGAATTTAGTGACCCTAAACAAATCGCTGCGACCATCAGGTTTGATGCCGAGGAAGCTCTTGCTATGGACATAACCGATCTTGCGATAGCTTTCAAAGTAACTTCAAGCGACCAGACCGGCTCGTCGCTGACCGTCTTCACTGCCCAAAAGAAGCAGTTGTCTGATATTCTTATTTCTTTGCAGAGTAGTAATATCGACCCCATAAGCATAGAGCCTGATGTTGATTGTCTATCAAGATTTATTTTGCAAAATGTGTCCTTGCCGCGGGATTTACACTCTCTCTTCTGCGTACTTTCTGACTCGCGTGGTTATTTTATTGCCTTTGCAGAATCACAAAAAGCACTAGCTATGCGAACATTCTTGGTCAAGCCGGCGCGGGAGAGAAATGAGCTGCTCGCCAGAGAAATACCGGTAACCACCGCTTTAGTTGGAGCTGATGAGTCGATAAATTGCATTAAAGTTTTCGACTCTACCGGCTCTGTAAACTATCAACAGCTTGACGAAAAGCTTGGTATCGAAGCTGGTTCGGTGGATTTGGTTGAGGCTACCGCAACCGGTCAGGAGGCCTTGGCTGATTGTGCTGACCCTGTTAGTTTTGCGATTGCTTATGGGGCGGCTTTATCCCATTTGGAAAAAGCTCTGAGTGTGAATTTCCGCAATGATTTTATGCCATATCAGGGCAAGAAGGTTCGACTGCAAAAAGCGATGAAATTCTCGAGCATATCTGTGACCGTTCTTATGCTTGCAGCAGGCCTGTATTTTCAACTGCAATTGTTGCAGGAAAACAAGTACTGTAACCGACTACACAAAAAATTTGAAAAACAGTACTCAGCTGTTATGTTCGGCAAGAAGCCGCCAGCCAAATCTAACCCTGTAAAAAAACTCGCGGGTGAATTAAGGCGCATCGAAAGTGTTAGGAAAGGCTTGTTAAGTGTTACAGGTGAAGAGTCCATATCGGCAAAGTTGACTCTGGTGCTCGATGCATTTAACAAATGTGCAGCACAGACGAATTTAAATATAGATTCAATCACCATTACAACCAGAACCATTAGTATTGCAGGCGATACCTCCAGCCGGAAAAACACACTAAGGTTGTTCGATGCAATCAGGGAGAGCGGGTTGGAAATCCTACAGCAAGACCTCAATGTAAAAGGCGGTCGTGACAATTTCAGCATAACGGTTGTGCCGAAAAAATAGTTAAGGACAAGTTTCTATGAAAGAGATATACAAGAATCCGACTTTATATTATATACTTGTTCCTGTTATAGTTGCTTTATGGCCTTTGCTTATTTGGGGTGTATATTTACCATCTGCGGAACATAACTGGCAGGTCGAGAGAACGCAATATAACAAAGCCCAAAGTATAATGGCAGAGATTTTAGCTCTTGACCCTGACCGGCTGGACTTTGCTGATTCGCAGAACGCTGCCGCTGAATTTGATTATGCCAGTGCCGTTGAGAAAGTAGCCAATTTGTGCGGAATACCATCAACCGAGTACAAGCTCAATTCGGGAATAATCATAACTTCTGGCGGACAAAAAAGCCAAAGTGCCAAAGTAGGTCTAAAGCGGGTTGACGTAACAAAATTTGCTAAATTCCTCTCGACGATTCAGCTTCGCTGGGCAGACTTGCAATGTGCCAGGGTCAAGCTGACCAAAAAGAAGGGTCTGCCTGACACTTGGGATGTAGATTTGGATTTCAAGTATTACTATTAAAACCGGCCGGTTGTGTTATCGGCTAATGCTAATTCAGTTTTATCATTCCGGTTTTTGTATTCTGAAAATTTTTTGACTATCACTATATATTGTGTATTACCCAGATTACCTAAATAGACTCCCATAGTCGGTTTTGGTGTGAAAAACGACTTTCTTCAAAAGGTGGTTTTTGATGTTAATAAGCCATATTTGGCCCCTAAATTGATGTAACTTTATGCTTTTCGGACTATTAGGTCAAAACCAAACTTTTCTAAAGTTTTCCGCCTGCTTCTGTCGATACCAATACTGTGAAGACTGTTTCGTGCCTCGAACGGATTTAGGGGGCATACAATATATAGTGGTTAGCGGCTTTCAGGCGAAAAGATGGATACTTTCGCTTGGAGTCCATCATGCAGGGTAGTTTAGATGCCAAGCTTTGATTCTAATGACCATTTTGAAGACCAAAATCAACAGGTCAATTCTGCCAATGAAAATCTGGTTGTAGAGCAGGATTTACTTATGGAGCAGATACTTGAAAATATCAGTACTACGCCCATTGGCCAGGTGTTAAAAAGGATTGCTTCACTGCCGGAAGTTCGCAAGGAGAAAGTTCTTGACGTCCGCCAGCAGCTAAGTAAAGGTAAATACAAACTCAATGAGCGGTTGGATATTGCTCTCGATAGGGTTCTTGAGGACCTTACCACTTAAGAACATAAGTGCATAAGTAGCTTATGCACTTATGTGTTTTTGTTTGTCTTTGTATTTCCATTTTGCAATTTATAAGGCTGTTATTCTGCATTTCTTTTTGCAAAACGGAGAGCCCTTTTGCAAGATGGAGTCCTTTTAACTACGAGATTACTTCAGGAACGTCATCATCCGGTTCATCCATCTCGACCGGTTTATAACCCGGCTGCGTTGATTTTTCCATTTCTTCTTTGAAAGCAGATGTAACTTTTTCCTGGATTTTTCGCCTGCACTCTGCATTGATAGGATGGGCGATATCGGCATGCAGTTTCATTCTGCCTTTTGCGTCTTTCTTTGCCCGGTTTTCTGAGAGGGCTGCTCCGCAGTTATTGCAGAATTTGGCCCTGAGATGGTTTTTGCCGCCGCATTTTTCACAGTGGTCGCTCATTTTTCGAGATGGCATGGCGACGAAAAAGCCGCCGGTACCTTCGATGATTTTGATGTCGCGGATTACAAACTCATTGTCCATCGTTACCGAGCAAAAAGCTTTTAACCTATCATCTTTGTTGTTTACTAATTTGACCCTAACTTCAGTGATTTCCATTTTCTTTGCCTCGCTTAAAAGTCGTTACCCCACAAAGCGGGAATCCTTTACCATCTGTTGTTGCTCACGATAACGCTTTTGCAACCGATCTTTTCCTCAAGTTTGTCTCTGTTTTTCCGCCCCTTTTCAACATCGCCGCTATCAATAATATAAAACATAGCTGAACCACTACCACTCAGGCACAAAGGCCTGATACCTAACGATTCAATTTTAGCTTTCAAATCAGCAAGCTCTTTACACAAACTGAAACAGCTTATTTCCAGCATATTTGTGCACATTTTCGGGACTAAATCAATCCTGTTTTTTCCCAGAAGCTCGTTTATCCGGGCATTGAGCTTTTTGTAGAGAGCCGAATTATGCTTGTAATTGGCGTAAACCTTTTTCGTAGAGACACTTACATCAGGGAGTATTAACAAGGCCAGGAAGTTAAAATTTTCGTCCAATTTTTTAATTTTTTCGCCTTTTCCGCTGCATCGTGCCAGGGGCCCATCCAGAAAGAAGGCTACGTCACTGCCTAATTGGGCTGCGAGTTTGGCAAGTTCGGCCTCGGGCAGTTGTAAATCTAAGTATTTGTTTAGCCCAATAAGAGTTGCCGCTGCATCGCTGCTGGCAGAGCCCAGCCCTGTTCCTGCGGGAATATTTTTTGTGAGTGTGATTTTTATATTGGGGGATTGACCGCAAATTTCCAGCAGCATTTTAGCGGCTTTGTCGACCAGATTTTCTTCTCCTTCGGGTGCCCATTCCGGCCCGTTGCAGGCAAATTCGATGCCGGCTTTTGCAGAACTTTCGATGAGGATTTCGTCGTACCAGTTGACCTTGGCCATTATGGTCTCTATTTCGTGGAAGCCGTCCGGCCGTTTGCCGGCTATAAGCAGAGACAAGTTTATCTTAGCGGGAGCTCTGACTAATAAGCCATTGCTGATAACTTCAAATTGTTCTTTGCCAGTCATAACCACTCGTATCTCGTTTGGGCTGCATAATTTGCTCGTTGACATTATATCAGGTTGTTCTTATTCTGGACACAAAATTTAGCCACGGAAGACGCAGAGAAATGAGATTGCACGGTCTGCTTCGCAGGCTTCACAATGACAATTGGGAATGTTGAATGTCAAATGAAATAAAAACGAGTCACGAGCGACGAGCGACGCCTGTCCGCCGTAGCTTTAGCGAAGGCGGAAGCGACAAACCCGTTGCGTGGTGGCACTGGCACAGGCGGCTGTATAACTGGGTCATTCACTGGGCGGATACGCGTTTCGGGATGCTGGCACTTATTGTGCTTGCGATTACCGAGCCGATTTGCGTGCCGATTCCTGCTGATGTTATGGTTATTGGTCTTTGTTTCGGCAAACCAAAACGCTCATTGAGATACGGCCTGACCTGTGCATTTTTTTCTGTTCTCGGCGGGACAATTGCTTTTTCTCTTGGTTTAGCTATCGGGCCAGAGAGGGTCGTCAGTTTCTTCGAACAAATTAGCTTGGGGCCAGTACATTTAGGTGAGAGGGCACAACAGGCACTGGAGCTTTACCGCAGATTCGACTTCTGGGCAATCGCTATATCAGCTCTTACGCCGGTGCCTTATATGATTTTCAGCTGGGTCGGAGGAATGG
>CAZTWR010000070.1:0-9052 GCA_964618055.1 uncultured Pirellulales bacterium
CAAGGTTTTTTAGATGCCAAGAAAATTGCTTATACAACACCTGGACGGCACGAGGTTCTTAAAGAACTTGAAAGCCAGTTGATACAAAAAATAGATACCGCCAAGGAGTACTCTGAGAAAATCATAGTAGTTTATGGCGGCAAATTCTGCTACGTCAACATCGATAATCCCTACAGAACAATAGATAAGATAATCCAGGAGCAGGGAACTGGAATTTCAATTTCCAGAATAAATGCAACTCACTGCATGGATATGTTAGCCAGTGAGAGCCAAAGAGAGCAAATAAGCGGCGGCCAGAAGGTCTGGTGGCTTACACCGGGATGGTTAATCTATCGCGACTATGTTTTTCAGGACTGGGACAAAGGCAAAGCCAATGAGAATTTCCCTCAGCATACTGGAGGTGCTGTATTATTAGATGGTATCGACTTTTGGGATAAATATTGCCAAGAGCATCCTGAGAAGGTCCTTGAATTCTCTGACTGGATGGGGATTGAGATTCGACCCCATAAGATTACCCTGGATAGATTGAAAAATCTGCTCTCATATTGTATTATTTCGGATTTGGAAAAAGATATCGCTGAACTGAAAAGTAGATTGCCTGTCCATTCAGTAAAACCAGTGATGATACAGCAAATAGAGGAACTTGAGGAAAAACTGGAAAAGGCAAAAAAGTCAAGACAAGAATTCTAATGACCAGCACAATTCTCAAAAATTGAAAAATGAATGAAAAAATGGAAAGATGGGAGAGTAAAGAGGGGGTAGAATTCTTGCGCAAAGCAGGTATCAGGAAAAACCATATTGTTTTGGATTTTGGCTGTGGAGTAGGCCATTACACTATTCCAGTAGCCAAACTTGTTGGAAGCAAAGGAATTGTTTATAGCGTGGATAAAGAACAACAAGCACTAAATAAACTACAGAAAAAAGCAATTCACTTCAATTTGAAAAATATAAGAACAATAAACACTTCAGGCCAGATACAAATAGACTTAGAAAACAACTCTATTGATGTAGCTTTATTTTATGACGTTCTCCATTATCATGAAAAAGAAGAAAGAGAAAAGTTGTATCGTCAGGCTTATCGTGTTTTGAAACAAGACGGTCTGTTTTCTGTCTACCCCAAGCATGCCTTAGAAGATGACCCGATAATGGAATTTCAGAACCTGAGCTTAAGAGAGATTAAGCAAGAGATTCAAAATTCAAATTTTGTTTTTGAGAAAAAGCATTGTGGCCTTATAAGCCATGACGATGGACTTAACAAAGGTTGTGTATTAAATTTCAGAAAAAGTGAGAGAAAAGAATGAAGGAAATCGATATCTCCAGAGCAATTTACGAAGAATACAGCAGAAAGCTATTAGAGCATCTCGAAAATGATGTTGTCATAGTTGGTGCAGGCCCTGCCGGTTTGACTGCCGCTTGTTATCTTTCGGAAAAGGGGGTCAAAACAGCTGTTTTGGAAAAAAGACTTTCAATAGGTGGAGGAATATGGGGTGGAGCCGCAGGATATAATGTCATTGCCGTCGAAGATAAAACCATTTTAGAGAAGATAGGTGTGGCTGCACAAAAAAGAGCAGATTTATACACAGCAGACGCTGTAGAATTTGCAACGGCTCTGGGTTATAAAGCCAAAAAAGCAGGAGCAGAAATACTCAATTTGGTGGAAGTTGAAGATATTATTTTAAAAGAAGATTGTGTTAAGGGGGTCGTTGTTAACAGCACAACTATAAAAGCAGCGGGATTGTTGGTAGACCCTTTTTGTATAACCGCCAAATATGTAATCGATGCTACCGGCCACCAGGCAGAACTGGCTCATATGATTAAAAGAAAAAAAGCGGACTTTCATCCGGAAGAGCTTAAAGAAGGCTTTATGGACGTCGAGAAAGCTGAGACCGAGGTCGTAGAAAAAACAGGCGAGATTTATCCAGGCCTTTATGTTGCAGGTATGTCTGTGTGCTCTGTCTTCGGTCTGCCGCGAATGGGGCCAATATTTGGTGGAATGCTAAAATCCGGAAAGAAAGCCGCCGAGTTGATTATTGACTCATATAAGCAGAACAGAAAGGACAATTCCAATGAAAATAACAATCGTATATGACAACCAAGCAAATGAGGGACTAAAATCGGGATGGGGTTTTTCCTGCCTGATAGAAGCAGAAGAAAAAATTCTATTTGATACGGGTGATAGCGGTGAAAACTTGATTTATAACCTCAGGCAATTAAACATTCAGCCAGAAAGTGTTGCTGCCGTTGTTATCTCACATAATCATTGGGACCATACCGGCGGGCTAAAAGAATTCTTAGAACTAAACAACAATGCTAAAGTTTTTCATCCGAAGTCTTTTTCAAAGCCGACAGAAATATCCCCCGGAGTTCACTCAACCGGTGCTCTAGGAAAACTTATCAAAGAGCAGTCCCTGGTAGTAAATACCGAGAAGGGGAATTTGGTTATAACCGGCTGTGCCCATCCGGGCCTCGGAAAGATAATTAACGAAGCAAAGCAGCTCGGTGAAATCTACGGTATTACAGGAGGCTTCCACGGCTTTTCAGAACTTGAAAAGCTTCAAAAGATTGAATTAATTGCTCCATGTCATTGCACGCAGCACAAGCAGGAAATAAAACAAAGGTATCCTGCTCAATTCAGAGAAATAAAAGCAGGCAGTATTATCGAGATTTGAAAGCGTGGATGATAATATAGCAAATCTTATTGGCTGGTTAGCAGTAAGAAAATCTGCTCAGATGGTTTTTTAAATGATTAGTATCAATACGTAATAGGCAAGCTGAAAACCAAAAAGAATAAGAACCACTCCGCAAATGACCTGAAAAGCCCTGAGCCATTTGGCCGGCTTAAATAACCTTCCTGGAATGATGCCCATTAAAGTCCCCAATACTATAGGAGCAATCGCTGTACCTGCGGCGAATACTGCTGCATACAGTATACCTGATAAAACGGCGTTTTCTGCAATACAAGCAATATAGGTAAGGATGGCCACATAGGGAACACAAGGAGCAACGCCCATCAAAAAACCAAATAAAAACATACTTGTAGTGCCTTTATCCAAGATACTCTTTCCAATGCCTGTCTTGAACATTTTGCCCAGGATGATAAGGATACCTATCGTTATCATAAAGCCGGCTGAAACTAAATAGAGCCAGCCGGACCTTTGAGGAGGGAAAAATCGATTAATAAAACCGAAGGCTACGGTTGCAAGCCCGCCAAGGACGGCAAGTGCCAAAAGCCTTCCAATTGAAAAAACCAACCCAACTCTTAAACCACCTTTCCAATTTGTCTTTGTGCCCCCAATATAAGGCAAAAGCAATGGGGCAGTGTAAGTCAGACACGGCCCCCATCCCATTGTAAAGCCAGCTGTTAGTAATCTTAGGGCATTAGAAAGCATCTTTTATCATTATCTTTTTCCCGGTCCCCGCAAGAATAAAGTCCTTTCCATATACTTTTTCAAAGTGTTTTCTGGCAAGGTCACCTGAACAGTGACAAGGAGCCACTTTCTTGACCTTTTGCTGTTTTACTCCCTTGACAATTCCTTTTATCTGCCAACTATTCATCCAGCACAAATGAAAACCCCCCAATGCTAAATACACGTCGGTTTTGAGCATCTCTTTTGCCTTTTTAACTATATTCACAACCCCTGGATGAGCACAACCTGTGATTACTACCAACCCCTTAGATGTTTTTATCACAAGGGATTGCTCTTTTATAAAGTCCCCCAATTCGCCGGTAGAATAGATATCTTTGCAGATTTTTACTTCCTTGTGAACCCCAACCAATTTTGCGCCAGCTTTGGTGACTATATCTTTAACACTTTGTGGCAGAGACCTTGGCATATAAACAGTAACCTCAGGATTGACCTTCAAAAAATCGCTTAATCCGCCGATATGGTCGTAGTGAATGTGGGAAAGGACTATTATATCTACCGTTTTAGGGTCAATTCCCAGCTTTTTCATATTCTTAAGAAGTACCGAACTCTCGCCACCGACATCAAAAAGTACGGTCTTGTCAGTTCCTTTTATGTAGCAAGAGAAACCCCATCTGGTCTCTAAGTTTTTTTCATAAGGGTTATTATCATAAACTATAGTAAGGCTTAAATCATTGCTGTCTGAGTTGGGCTCAGCCACTTTCTCCTGGGACATCGCCGTACCAAAAACTGCGAATAATATGACAGACATCAAGACTAAATTTAATAGCTTTAGCTTACTCATTTAATTATTCCCATGGTTATTTCTTTAAAGGTTTATTCTCCAGTATTATGTGAGGTATCATAATGATTATAAATTCGACAGCAATAACCAGATTATAAATAGATTCCGTAAAAATTGCAAAGCCAACAAGCGCCATCCATAGACCATAATCCAGCGGATTTTTAATGTATTTGTACAAAGATTCTTTTACAACTGGGACATTTTCTTCGAAGAAATTGAGACACAATGCTCTTTTTAATCCCAACAAGTTAAATACCCAGCAAGCCAAGATTAGACCGGAAATTAGCAAAATTAATCCTACGTATTTTAAGATAGTGATGTTATGAAATAGAGGATGATCGCCAAACTGCAAAATAATTATCAGGCAAAATGTAATCAACCAAAAGATTCCCGTAGAAACCATGTGAATATTAAAGGCATTGTTACCGAACCATTTGGTAAGTTTCTTTCCGTTCAGCTGGAGAATTAAGTTTACGGATTCAACAAAAACGGCCAAAAAGGCAAATACTACAGTTAAAATGAATATTCTGTTCATTGTAAACTTCACTATCGTAAATAATCGTGACTTTCGTTTTTACACTTATTGCTTTTAGATATTTTTCACGCTATAGTCTCGCCACTTTTGGTAAGAGTCAACATCTACTTTACCTCGCGCATAATCTCGGTGCCAATTTTCGGGGACGGGCATATCTTTATACAACTGCCTTCGCCGGGCCTCGAGCAAAAGTCGGGGTCTTTTCATAAAATCAGCAGCGCAAACAACCTCTTTGCCTGTTTCGCAAGATAAACGCTTTAACCACACAACTCCTTCTTCGCACCTCATTATATGGTGATCGAGGATCAAAGTGTCCACTCCTCGCGACAAGGATACCGCATTCTGCCAAGCAATCTCACGCCGTTTATTTGATAATCGGGGCAAATATAAAGGAGGTCCGGAAGCAAGTACTATATCAGGATGCCATTGCAATATTTGCAAAATAGCTTTTCTATCGAGCAGTTGAATATCAGAAGCGTGGACAAAGACTTGTCCTTTATCTTTGATTTTAGTCATCATTACTTGCCCAAAACGGTTATTCGCTTGGCCGTGAGGCACGGCTCCAGAAAAGGTCATAGGTCCATCGCATCTCCCCTCAGCCTTGACTAAGTCCTTATTTAAGGTGATGGACAGAGATTGAGCTCTGTCTTTCATTTTTTGGGAAAGCCCGGTTAAACCTTTAACCCAAAATCGAATATTCTGCTGTAGGTTTGTTAGTTTCTCTGCTTTAAGCTAATAAGGATTCGCATCAAGCAAGGGAATATGGTCGCCGTGGTAATGACTAATCACTACATCGGTACTGTTTCTTAGTGCTGATATAATCCTGTTGCGGATTACTTTTCCCACTGCGACTTGAAAAGGATGGGGAAGCAGTCCATGCCTGTTGTAGCCTAATGCTATCCCCGGGTCGATTAGGATCTTGCGGTCTTTCGTTTCAATTTTACAAGACAGCCCACGGACTCCCAACGACTCAGTCCCTATAATTTCAATGTGCATAGCTAAAAATACAAATCTTTATTTAAGAACGGAACCAGAGCAACGATTAAACTATGGATATAGAGGTTCTTTCTGTCCATCATACCCTTACTAAGAAATCCTATTGCTCCTTCTGTTTGTCTTATATTATCTTTACCGGTTATCTTCTCCATTACATTGCCCAGTTCGTCGCCTGAGAAAAGCTGCTCGACAATACTTTCCGGCAGTTCAAAACAAGGAGAGACGCCGTAGCTGACCCTTCCTTGATTGTCCATTACACATCCCACCCCCAAAGTAAACCACTTCGAATAAAGTTTTGTAATCCCTCCTTCGATTCCAACAAAAAAATCAGCCCCTAAGTTTTTCTCTTCATCCAGTTTCTTCAGCTCTAAGGTTCTATTTTTTGCCCCCTCAAAGGTCTCTTCATTAATAGGCTGGACAGAAACCTTGCTGGAAACTTCGATTCCGGTTACTTCTGCCTCGCCAAAATATTTTGAGAAAACTTCTCTGGCTGCCTCTATTTTTACCGGATTTTCTGAGCCAACTAATACTTCTGTCATTATTCTTACGTGAACAGAATCACTTCCGTTTGCAAAGTCATTCCACCTTACAATTTTTCACTTTCTTGTTACAGCACCCGAATATGTAAACGAATGCTGTTTCATTTTAATCCATTTCCCTTCATCAATACCAACTAAGTTACCGCATCGGCATTTGATTTCATCTCCATCTCGAATCGAGTTATCTTCGATTATTCTGTCCTTCCAGCAGTGCCATAGCTTACCTTTACCAATCTTCAAGTATCTGAGTATCCTTCGCTTACATTTAGCACATTTTATTACTATCATTTTTGCTCATATTTTAAAACCGAGTCGGCTACAATCTCCAAGACTAAAGCCCTAAGCTCCCAGATATACCTTGCATTGCTTTAAGAACCATTTCTATATGCTCAGCCAGCGTTACACCAAGTTCTTCAGCTCCTTGCTCGATCATTTTTCTGTCCGCCCCGGAGGCAAAAGATTTCTCTTTCCACTTTTTCATAATCGATTGAATGCTAACATCTGCTAACTTCTTCGATGGTCGGACAAGTGCCACGGCAACTATCAAACCCGTAAGTTCATCAACAGCGAAAATACACTTTTTCAGAAGCGTATCGCGACTAACACCGGTGTGGGCTGCATGTGCTAAAATAGCTTCTGTCAACTCCTCAGAGTATCCTCGCTCTTTCAAGTACGAGACTCCCTTAAAAGGATGGTCTTTCAGGTCAGGATACTTTTCATAATCAAAGTCGTGAAGCAGCCCCACAATACCCCACTTATCAGGATCAGCCCTAAATTTAATGGCGTATGCCCTCATTGCAGCCTCAACAGCGTAGGCATGTTTTCTCAGGTTTTTGTTCGTAGTCCAATCCTCTAAAATTCGCTGTGCTTGGCTTCTATCAGGCCAGATGTCCATGATATGAACCCTCAATTCTCTTGTTTTTCAAAGCAATGCAGCCTGCTTATCTTTACCAACAAAGCTACCGTATCGAGGTATAGTCTGCAACCAAAAAACTGGACTGTAACATTTCTGTCGTATAAGCTATGCAGGACGACCGAAAATATTATTACTCAAACTTCAGGGGTATAGCGATGAATCGTACGCGAAGAAATCTTATTGGCATAAGTTTTCACCAGACTGCTCCCACAGCGGCACACAAATTGACGACAAACGATAAGCATTGCCACTTTATTGGCAGGGCCCGACGCGGTGAGTCCTTTTATATCCCCGCGGAGAATATAAGCTGTCCTTTAGCCAGGTTCCACCTGGGAATTGAGAAACCAGACCTTAAAAGTTTGGCTGGGACGCTGGTGGGCTGGACCGATGCCGTGGATCAAGATACAGGGCTTAAGTTTCTTAAGTCCGCATACCGCATGAACCAACGCTTCAAATACATTGCTTACTTCACCCATCCAGAGAACGGCCTCAAATCGGATGTGATAATAAAAATCTGTAATCCAGAAGAGATTCAACAAATAGTCCAAAGGTATTCATCTCTAACCGGTGAAAGAGTGAATTCTCCTATTTCAGGCATCGGGGCTGCGTGTGGCGAATGTACAGCGTACGTTCTAATGAGAGGATTACCAACGGTTTCGGTCGGTTGTAATGGCTCAAGGCCGGCTATAGGTCTCAGAGATGACGAACTGCTACTGGCTGCGCCATTCGGCTCCAAGATGTCCCAGTTGATGGTAAAGGCAAGATAAATAGATTACAAACTATATGTGTACTGAGCTTTTGTTTTGTTGTTCTGTAAGTGGCCTCACTTGTATCGAATCATTATGGACCAATCCAGCCATCAGGGTGCGCAGCAAAGGGGCTGCTGGTTTAGTTGATGGCTATCTGTTAAAATCTCTTGGACCGGTCCTGCCAGCCTGCATATGGAAATGTCGCTCCGAAGGTCACTCTGCGATTTTTAGCTGGAAAAACTACAACCAGACTACAACCAAAAGATGTAATATATACTAATTACGCGATATTTACCACTTGCTAAGTGCTGAAATACGTGGTACTTGTGTAAAGAGGCAGATTTTAAAAAATGTGTCGAGCAGGCGCTCTAGCCAGCTGAGCTAACCGCCCTTTAAGTATTTAACTATACTATCTGTTAAAAAACAAAGAGAATTAAGAGTTTTATTGGTAAAACTATGCCAGTGTCCCATTAGGGATTTTGCCAGCGAATATAAGGGTAGATATTAAAGTGAATTATAGCAAATTTATGAGTTGATAACAAGAAGTTAGAACAGCTAATGCACGGTATTCACATTAAGCGACAACGATTATCCATCCAGAATTTTTCTAACTAATGCTGTTGCCGAAACCGCCGGCCCGAACTCAATCCTGAAGCTCTGGATTCTTTTCAGTCCGTTGTGGGTGGGCTCCATCTGCTGTGCATTACTTAGGCCTCAATCTGCGACTTATCGTAAGTTGGGAACCTCAGGGGGGTGGACAACTTCAAACTGCTCCATAGGTGCAAGTGTCTTCTCCATCTTCCCGGGATTAGTCGACCTCGTGATTGCTTCATTTCTGTCTATGAAACCCTTGGAATACATATCAGCAATGCTGTTATCTATAGTCTGCATACCAAGACGACGGGAGGTCTCAATAATATTGGATATTTCGTAGATTCTGTTTTCACGAATACAGTTTCTTACTGCTATGGTACACAACAAGATTTCTGTACACGGCACCATCCCCTGTACATCTATTCGCCTAAACAGCGTCTGTGAGATAACAGCCTGCAGTGTATTGGCCAACATTGTTCGAATCTGCTCCTGCTGATTTGCGGGATAAATATCT
>CAZTWR010000071.1:0-8918 GCA_964618055.1 uncultured Pirellulales bacterium
CGGGGACAACCAGAGACGCTATCGACGTGCGGTTCGAAAAGGACGGTAAGACCATTGTTGTTATTGACACTGCGGGGATAAGAAAGAAAAGCAAAATAGCTGACAGTATTGAGTTTTACAGCTATGTTCGTGCGACCCGGTCGATTCAGCGGGCTGACGTTGTGCTGTTTTTGATTGATGCCACGGTAGAAGTTTCACAGGTTGATAAAAAAATCGCCAGATTTATTGCTGAGGAATACAAAAGCTGTATTATAGTTATCAACAAATGGGACCTTGCGCTCGTCTCGGCGAAGGCCCGAGCCGTAGCGGGAAAGGAAACGGCTGTTAGCGGTGACTATGAGGATTATTTGACAAAGCTGCTGCCGGGTTTGAAGTATGCACCGATAGCTTTTACGACTGCAACTGAGGCAAAGAACATTCAAAGCGTTCTGGATTTAGCGGCAGAAATTTTCAAACAGACAACGACGAGGATACCGACCGGCAAATTGAACAAGGCGTTTGAAATGATAAAGGCAGAACGTACCGGCGTAACCAAACGAGGCAAAGGCGGGTTGCCGAAGATTTACTATGCCACCCAGATTGCGGTTAACCCTGTTACTATCCTGATGTTTGTAAACAAGCCGGAACTGTTTGAAGAGAATTATCGTAGATTTATTGTAGGCAGACTGCGAGAGCTGCTGCCGATAGATGAGGTGCCGATACGGCTGCTGGCCCGTCCGCATAGGAAATGAAGGCATGAAAATACGAATTGTTCGAGCATTAGCTATTCTTCTTTCAGGTGGCTGCTTATTTCTTGCTAACGGATGCGCATCTATAGGTAAGCAAGAGGCTGTTGTGTCTCGGAGCGGCAGAGAGCAGCAACAAATAACCGAAATGGAGAATTTGCTCAGCAAAAAACAAGAGCAAATTGACCAGCTTAAAAAGCGGGTGGAGGCGCTTGAGGGAGAGCTTAAAAAATCAAAGGAGGAAGTTTCAGCCCTTAGAATTATCGGTTCCGCTGAGGTAAGAATAAAGAAGAGATTGCTTGAAGTTATCGTTGGAGATAGAGCTGAAATAGTTGCCAACATTAAGCCTGCCTCAGCGGTGTCGTTTGTATCTTTTGAAGTTGAGGACCCAAACATTGCAACAGTGGAACCGCTTTCAGCATCTTCGGCCCCTCAGACTTTATACGTCTCTGGTGTCAAACAAGGCGAAACACGCTTGATAGCAAGAGCAGGGAAGCGTTTATGCGCGGAAGTTACAATAAAAATTCGCCAGCCAAGCTTAGTCGCCAAGCTCAACAAGGCCCTGAAAAGTGGATGGGATACGCTGTTACTGATACTGATTTGTGGCGGGGGATATTTAATAGCTTATCATACTTACGGGCGGTTTCTGGCTAAGAAGATATTTAATCTGGATAAGAACGCAACTGTGCCGTCCGAAGAGCTTCAGGATGGTATCGATTATGTGCCGGCCAAAAAAGGGATAATCTTCGGTCATCATTATACATCGATTGCGGGGACAGGGCCAATCGTCGGGCCAGCGATAGGTATTATCTGGGGCTGGCTTCCGGCGATTCTGTGGATATTTTTAGGCTCCATCTTTATGGGGGCGGTGCACGATTTTGGAGCGCTTGTGGTTTCGATGCGTAACAAAGGCAAAAGCATCTCGGAGGCGGCTGCTAAATATATCAATATCCGCGTGCGATTCATATTTTTTGCTGTCGTATTTTTCAGTCTTCTGATTGTTATAGCGATATTTGGCGTTGTGATTGCGTCGGTGTTCACGCAGTTTCCCAGTGCGGTGGCTGCAGTCTGGCTGCAGATACCAATAGCGATGGCCCTGGGTTTTGCGGTTTATAAGAAAGGCGCCGGGGTTGCAGTTTCCACGGCCATTGCTGTAGCTGGGATGTATCTGTGCATTGCGTTTGGCAGTCAATTTCCTTTTGAACTTGGCACAGCGTTTGGAATACCAGCGACGGGTTTGTGGGTGATAATTTTGCTGATTTACACGTGGTTTGCTTCGACGCTGCCGGTGACGACACTTTTGCAGCCGAGGGATTATATTAATGCATGGCAGCTGTTTATAGCTATGGCCCTTTTGGTCGGCGGCACGGTGGTGGCATCGTTAGGGGGCAAGCTATCGATGGCGGCACCTGTTATCAATACCTCGCTGCCTGAAGATACGCTGCCGATATGGCCTTTTATGTTTGTGATAATTGCCTGTGGTGCCATCAGCGGCTTTCATTCACTTGTGGCATCCGGGACAAGTCCGAAACAGATTGCAAAAGAACCGGATAGTTTGTTCGTGGGCTATGGCTCAATGCTGCTTGAAGGGGCATTGGCGGTTTTGATTCTTATTTGTGTCGGAGCTGGTATCGGGATGGCTCTGAAAGTCGGTGACGGGACGGTGCTTACCGGTGAGGCTGCCTGGCAACATCAATACAGCAGTTGGATGGGTGCGAAAGGATTGAGTGATAAAATAGCGCCGGTAGTTATCGGTGCAGCCAATATGATGAGTGCGTTCGGTGTGCCTGAGGCGGTGGGTGTTACGCTTATGGGCGTGTTTATTGCATCGTTCGCCGGCACGACGCTCGATACGGCAGTGCGAATCCAGCGGTATGTGGTAAGTGAACTGGCGGCTGATTTGAAGATTCCGTATCTGACCAATAGATGGACGGCGACCACTTTTGTTGTGCTTACCGCAGCTGGGCTGGCTTTTGCCACGGGGACGAGTGGTCACGGTGCGATGAAACTTTGGCCTTTGTTCGGGAGCTCAAATCAACTTCTGGCGGCGTTGGCTTTGCTGGTGATTACACTTTACCTGAAGCGCAAGGGTGGATTGAAGTTTATCGTTACAGCGGTGCCGTGTCTGATTATGCTGGTGATTACAAACTGGGCTATGGTGAAAAATGAAATGATTTTTTTCGCTGGCAGGAATTGGCTTCTTGTTACAATCGGAGGCGGGATATTTGTGCTGGCATTGTGGATGACGGTCGAAGCGGCAATAGCTTTCCGGGTTCAGGCCCCATTTTACAATAAGTCACAAAGCGGTGCTCCGGTTTAGTCTCCCATGCTTGGCGGAGTTTCAGCAGAAGGCAGAGGTATCAGCTTAAATCGAGCGGTAACCGGCTGCTGATTTAGCCTGATTTCGTCCTTACGGATATATTCGTCGGGGAAGTTGTAAATAAGCTTTCTTCTTAGAGGCTCAGTAGAGCCAGCATCCTCGTCGTCAATTTCCAAGATGACCTGATAAGGCATTTTTTCATAGGCCCGTTTTGCATCTGTGGTGGCTCTGACGGTAATAGTACGTATCACTTCATCGAGGTTGTCTACCACGACCTTGTATTTGCCCTGAAGGTTGGGACTTAAGGAAAATCTCAACCTTGCGGTTGTTATGGTATAGTCGGCGAGCAAGTCTTCATCGGGCGGCATTGTGATTTTCACGGTCCTTTGCAGCTCTCTAATTTGTCCTGCAGCCAACTCGATATAAGGGGCTTTTTCAACAGCTGACAATCTAGCCTGGTCGATTTCCCTGCGAGTTAATTGAACGTTTGCGGTAAGTTTCTCCCCACCCCACTCTTCGGGCACAAACATATCGAGTTTTTGGGGCTCAATGGTTGCAGCCTTTATAATGTTCCGTGCTTCATCGATACATTTTATAGTCAGCGACTTCTTCTCAAGCCCAACAACCTTTACTGAGAGTGTCTCCGGCTTGCAGGATTCGACTGTGAGGCCAAGCTGTTTTATCTGGTCGCTTTGTCTTAGGAAAGCCAGCACATTCAGGGTGCGTTCACCGGGGCTTGCGATTGCTTCGGTCTGCTGGGGATCCAAAAAGAATTCAAGGACAAGCGAGCCATCATTTAGTTTTCGCTTTACATCGGCAATCCTCGACGCCGGTCCCTTAAGAACCACCTTGTCAATAGAAACAGATGATTCATCATTGAAGCTTACCCAGAGGCGGGGATTGGTGGATTTGGCAACATTTATGTTAACGTTGGAAACAGAGAATTCCTCATCCAGAGCCAGGTCTGCCCAGACCCAAATCAAGACTGTTATGAAAACAACAGCCAATATTTTGCCATAGTTGGCTTTTTTTGCCATTCCATCGACCTCGCTCCCCGCTTCGCTGAGGCTACGCAGGGCAAGCGGGACAAGTTTGATGAGTTACCAAACGCAATAAAAGGTGTTTGCTGTCCCTATGGACGCGTACTATACAAAGTCTTTGCTTTTTCGGTTATTGCTTTTCTTCGGCAATCTCCAGAACCTCTCGACAATCGGCACCATCTCGTCCATCGTGCTGACCAAGTGCTTTCTTAGCTCAGATTCGCTGATTTCTCTGGTCAGCTTTCCATTCTGTGCAAGTGAGATGGTCCCGGTTTCCTCACTTACTACTAAGCAGATGGCGTCCGAGCCTGTGGTTATGCCAATGGCAGCTCGGTGGCGGGAGCCAAGTTCAACACCATCGATGCTGCCGGCTTCAGCCAACGGTAATTGCACTCTGGCAGCCACTGCTCTGTCGCCTCGAACCACAACGGCCATGTCATGAAGTGCAGTGCCGGGGTGAAAAATGGTCTTGAGTAATTCAGCTGTAACCCTGGCGTCGATTCTGACGCCGGTCTCTATAAATTCTCCCAGTGCCACTCGCTTCTCAATAACAATAATGGCGCCGGTTTTGGCGATGGCAAGTTCAGTTACAGCGGAAATTATCTCTTCTGCGGTTCTTGATAACTGCTGAGATGAGCTTGTCAGGAACCTTGTGCGTCCTATTCTTATAAGAGCCCTTCTAATCTCCGGCTGAAAGGCAGCAACGGCAATAATCAAGACGGCAATCAAAAAGCCGCCGTAGAGATACTGTAGCCGTTCGAAAGCAAACCGCCCGACAACCAACTTTAAGATGAGAAAACCAGCGATGAGGATGAGTATAACGCCGCGGAACAACCTTTCTCCGCGAGTTCCTTCGAGAAAGTCGACGGCCCAATAAACTACCAGGCCGATAAGAAAAAGCTCAATAGCAACAACCCACCAATCATACCTCGCCACGCGGCTGAAATAGTCGATGAGTGTTTCCACAAATCAAATCCCTTTGAATGTTGCCAAACGCAATAAAAACGTTTGGGGTCCCTTGTCCATGTAATTGCTAATCACTGATATCAGGGGGCATCTTTCTTTCGGTGAGTTGGCTTGGTTTATCTAAGAGCAAAAGACGGTCTATGTCGGATATCAAATTCTGCTGGTTAATAGTAATGTTGCGCAGATGCCTTCGATGACCCTTAGCTGCAGTTTCGCCCGGCTGCTCAAGAAGGACGCAGCCGCCAAGTGAGAAAACCAGAGTACATAGAAGAGCTGCCAATCGCAAAAAAGATTTACGTTTGGTGCCCCCAACGATACCCCAAATCGTCAAAACGAAACCGTTTTTCATTGTTTCTTCCTTCTGAAATTTGAAACCGCGGCTTATTTTCCAGCCGAGGTTATTCTTAAGGCTCCCGCAGAGCGGGAACCCCTTAACGCCACCCAACCAACAATTGTCATTTATCTCCGAAGCTAAAACCATTATATCAGTCGGCAGGCAGGTTGTCAATGCAAAAAGCCGGCCCCCCTTCTTGCTTTCGCAAGAAAGCAGGGGGGCGGTTTTGGAGCAGGCGGTGAAAAAGTCTTTTTGCGCCTGTAAAACGAGTTTTTTTCGGACACAGATTTATCTTACCGCAGAGAACGCTGAGGGCGCAGAGGTTTTTTAGATGGGATAAACAGGATTTTTTAAGCCACGAAAAGGCATCCGCCTTCGCCAAGGCTTCCGTCTTCGCTAAAGCTACGCCGGACAAGTCGGCGGACAGGCTCCGACACAAAGGAATATCGGCCACGAATTGACACAGATTTATTTTACCGCAGAGTTCGCAGAGACCGCAGAGAAAAAAATGTTAGCCACTAAGACACTAAAAGCACAGTGGCTATAAGACGCTTTTTTGAGAGAATTAGCCCAAATGACACCAAGTGTTGCAAAGGCGGAAGAACATTGAAACTACTAAAAACAAGTGGTAGCGTATTGACGTGGCGGGTAAAAACCGGTAGTCTCTGGCAAGAGCAACGAATACCGAATGAGAATAATGAAAGGACGTGAGATGTTTACAACGATTATTGATGCAACGGCAAGGGAAATACTCGACAGCCGCGGCAATCCAACTGTTGAAGTTGATGTATTGTTAGATGACGGCTCTTTTGGACGGGCAGCGGTGCCATCCGGAGCGAGCACGGGGGCGTATGAGGCGATAGAACTTCGCGATACGAAGGCTAAGCGGTATATGGGTAAAGGCGTTGCCGGGGCTGTGAAGAATGTGAACGAGATAATAGCACCGGAGGTTTTGGGTATGGACGCCGCACAGCAGGAGGAACTCGATGCGTTGATGATTGAACTGGACGGGACAACGAATAAAAGCAAGCTCGGCGCAAATGCGATATTGGGCGTTTCGTTAGCAGCGGCGAAGGCAGCAGCAGAATCGGCAGGGCTGCCACTATACAGGTATTTAGGCGGCTGTAATGCCAATATCCTGCCGGTGCCGATGATGAATATCCTTAACGGCGGAAGACACGCTGACAACAATGTCGATTTCCAGGAATTTATGATTATGCCGACAGGCGCCAAGAATTTTCCCGAGGCACTGCGGATGGGGGCCGAAGTGTTCCATACGCTCAAAAGCGTTTTGAAAAGCAAAGGATATAATACCGCTGTCGGCGATGAGGGCGGATTTGCACCGTCGCTGAAAACAAACGACGAGGCAATCGAGGTCATACTCGAAGCAATCAAAAAGGCAGGATATAAGGCGGGAAAACAAATCGCAATTGCACTTGACCCGGCTGCAAGCGAGATGTTCGAGGGCAAGACAAAGAGCTACAAATTCTTCAAGTCTGCACCGAAGAAAAAAATATCCAGCGATGCACTAATTAATCACTGGGCGAAGTGGGTTGATAAATATCCTATTACTTCTATCGAGGATGGGCTGGCTGAGGACGACTGGGCCGGCTGGGCAAAATTAAACAAGAGAATTGGTGATAAAATTCAATTGGTCGGCGACGATTTGTTTGTAACCAATACCAAGCGTCTTGCTAAAGGCATAAAGCTGGGCTGTGCAAATTCGATATTGATAAAGCTCAACCAGATAGGCACGCTAACAGAGACGTTTGAAGCAATCAATATGGCCCGCAGAGCCGGCTGGACGGCGGTCATAAGTCACCGCAGCGGTGAAACCGAAGATACCACAATTGCGGATTTGGCGGTGGCCACAGGCGTCGGGCAGATAAAGACGGGTTCACTGTGCAGGACAGACAGAATTTGCAAATACAATCAGCTTCTCAGGATTAACGAAGACCTCGGCCCAGCGGCACGATACGCCGGCAATTTCGTTGTGCGTCGTGCGTGATGCGTATTGCGAAGAAAGAAGTGCGCAATACGCAATATGGTATACGCAATACGATATACGCAATGCGCAATACGATACTGCGAACGCTTTTGTTTGTTGTTTTTTTCAGCATCGGAACGGTGACGCTGGCGGGCTCTATTCTCTGTGATGATTTGCTTCGGTACTATCGAAGCAAACAGCTTTTGAGATTAGCGGAAGAATCCTTAAACCAGCTTCAATCCCTTAATGCTGACTATGATGCATTGCTAAAGCAGTTAGAAGAAGACCCGAACCTGCTCGAACGCATTGCCCCTGCTACACTCGGTACAGAACCTGCCGACGCAAACACCGTTTACCCTAATGTGACAGCTGAGCAGTTGGATGCTGCCCGCAAGGTTTTGGCGGAAGATTTGGAGCAGCAACCTGCGAGAGCAGAAGTACCCGATTGGGTTGCCCGATGCAGCGAATATCCCCAGCGAATAATTCTTTTTTCGGTGGGTGCTTTTCTAATTATTATTTCGTTCATCTGTTTCGGCCCTGCCAAACCCCATTAGAGACCCGAAGTAAAAAGTCTCTAAGGGGGCAAACAATAACAGTTACTTAAACTTTAGTAGATTTAAGCCCTTATCCTCGCCGAATTTCCACCCGGCCTTAATACCGTCAATTGAAAATTTTTGGCGATTTTCCGGAAATGTATCGAACCATTTTGCAGCAACAGCGTAAGTAAAAGTAGATAAAAAATCATTTTTTCTCCTCCTCAAAAATATTATGGCGGCAGCACCGTGGGAAACGGTGCTGCCGTCGGCTTTTATGGTTTTTTGAACAGATAAATCAGCATTCGGTCAGCCAGAGATGCTCTCCTCAAGGCGGGCAAGTATGGTTCTGGCCTTGGAGATTTTGTTTCCAGCGGGACTATGCCAGCGCAATTCCGCATTTCGCTGGATTTGCTCTTCGACGCTTTTACAGGCCAAAAGTACGGTGGCGTGATTTTTATTACCCATACATCTGCCTATTTCTGAGGACGACATCTTGGTATGCTTTCTGGCTAAATACATACTGAAATGCCTGGCCAGCGCTACGGTCCTGTCCTTCTTGGACGAGTGTATGTTGGCCGGTGTTATTCCGAAATAGGTTGCGACAGCCGATTCGATATCTGATGTGTGGACAATTGGGTCACATCTTTCGAGGTGCTCAGCGAGGACCTCTTTGGCCATATACAGGTTGATTTTTTGATTTTGCAGTGCCCCATATGCGATTAACTTCAGCAGAGCACCTTCAAGCTCCCGCACGTTGGTTCTTAGATTTTCGGCGATATATTTTATTACGCTCTCAGGGATGTGCTTTCGCATAGCTGCTACGTATTGTTTGCAGATTTGGCAGCGTGTCTGGAAATCCGGTGTCCCAATCTTTACGACCATACCGGAGACAAAGCGGCTGACCAGCTTTTCAGAGAGTTGCCCTATCATTTTTGGATGTGCGTCAGAAGCCAAGACGAGCTGTTTTCCTGCCAAATCGATTGTATTGAAGGTATGCAGGAATTCCTCCT
>CAZTWR010000072.1:0-8744 GCA_964618055.1 uncultured Pirellulales bacterium
CAGCGCCGAGGTCAGACAGACCATCTCTCCGTTTTCGCTTAGTGCAAATGGTATAAGCCGGCCCGGGTCGCTGCTCGCTTGGCCGAAATTAGCATCTTCATAGAAAACTAAATATTGGCCTGCTCCAATCACCGCACCGGAGGCAATCTTATATTTCATCAGATTGCTATCACTGTCGCTGAGGTACCAGCCGCCTATGTTAATCGAGCCGGCGGTGCTGTTGTATAATTCAATCCAGTCAGGTGCTTCGCCGTGTGAATGCGACATCACTTCACTAATCACGACATCGCTCGGGTTGGGAATAATGCCACTGTCATCGGCGCCGGGTGAGCCGTTTATATAAGCGCTCGCTCGCCAGCTATCTTTCTTGCCCCAACTGTTAACATCCGGATTGGCAGGATTTATTATAGTCAGCGAATAACCGTCACCATCGGTAATAGAACGCCAGCCGTCTCCGTAACTGAAGTCGTGAATGGTTGTACCCATCGCATCTTCAAGTCTTACTCTTTCACCGCCGTTGGCGAGAGAGCCGGTATACTGGCCAGTTACTGGTTTTCCCGTGCCGTACTTGGCCTCGAAGGCATCGAGGTCTTTGACAGCAAGGATGTATTCACCTGCTGCAAGCTCTACATTGCCAAAGGTAAAGTCGATGCCGTTGGTAAAGCGGACCAGATTCAGATTGATTGTCGTGGCCCCGATGTTTTTCAGCTCAATGAATTCTTCGTTGGGGTCGTTCGGGTCGTTTGTATCCTTCGGATGATACATAATCTCAGTTGTGCGCAAAGAATTTTTGACGTTGCCAACTTCATAGACCGCCTCGTTAAGCGGACTCCATTGCCCGCTGTCGTGTACTCGTGATTTAAGATGGGTGCTCCCGCTTAGATTGAAACCTCCGGTATATTCAATCGCACTGGCTGAGACAGCTCCCGTGAAGGGAGTCCGCGGGTCGTTGCCGTCGATTGTGTAATAGATTGTTCCTGAGCCGGGTTTGGTGATAGTGATTGTATCGGTGCCGGAAATATAACCGCCGTGCTGATAAGAGCTGTTTACATAGAATGTCGGTGCCTCAAAGCCAAGGTCATACAAATCATTGTCTTCAAACGCGATCATTACATACGGTTCGCGAACCGGCAGGAAGACGGTTTCCACAAACGTCGGAGGTAAATATCCGTCATAGACCGGCAGGACGGGTTTTACCTCGTTGACTGTATTAATCCAAGTTGTCAGGAGGTTATCAGTCATCATTATGCCGTCGTTCTCGTAATGTTTGTGGATGCGGTCGGCAAAGAGCTGCTTAAAGTCAGGATTTGCTTTCAGTTTGCGATAAATCCGAGGGATAGACCAGGGGCCGTTGTTGAGCCCCTTGGGCTGGCCCAAATAGCTTGGAAAATCCTCGAATGCCGTGTCGGCGCAGTTCTCGCAGCTACTGCCAAAATACCACTGTTCTATGCCCTCCGCATCCCAAATGGTGAATCTGAATATGCCATCATCGGTTCTTTCGCGGTGGACAGTCCAGTTGTTATTGGGCCAATCAAAATTGCCTATGTGAATCTCAACAATCAGGAAGTCGATAAACTGCACAATATCAAGCTTGCTCGCGACATATTCGTAGTTGGCGGTAATCGACAGGTCGTGGGTGTCTACATAATCGAGAAGAGCGTTCCATGCAATTGAATCGCCGTCTCTGACGCTGTCAAATTGTTTAATCACGTCAAAGTTATTATCTGAGCCGTACCATTCCTGAAAGAATTGTTCGTTGTCGCGGTTGCAGGGATTGTAATAGGCCTTATAGACGCCGTTGATATAAAGGTTGACGAGAGCTCCTGTGAGCTGGACGCCGCCCATAAACCTGAAAAGACGTCTGGAAAATTCATCTTTGACAAATGGGGTACAGGAATCGTTCTTTCCTCCTCGCATGACTATCGCTTGTCTCTTTTCTCCTTCCGGCGCAAATGGAAACAACGGATAGTCGAAGCGGTTATCGCCGTAAATGCTGCGGAAGTAGAAGCGGAAGCTGAATTTGTTCATATTCTGGTGGTCCCACCAGTTAATCCAGCAGGTCAGCCAATCTTCACCGATGGTGTAACCATACCGTGCGTTGCCGTGAATACGGATACCACAATCAATCTGATAATTATCACCGGTATTGGCGTCGAGGACTTCGAGTGAGACGGGTTTTTCGTACCCAGGTTGCCGATTGGTCGGCGACGGACACATTATGCCGTTCGGAGCCCAAAGCGATTCTGTTGGGTCGCCGACGACCACCATTACAGGCATCGACTTAATTTCATCGGGGGCATCGAATATATACGTGTGCGTTTCAACTTTTGTAGGCTTCCAGCCGGTCTTTATCGCCGCCGCCCGGATATATTTTGTGGTGGTTATAGGTACCTGTGTGGTATAGAGGATACTGGTCGGTGTGTTGACCTCGTTAATTACAGGGCTGCGGCCGTCTGTGGTATAGTAGATATCCGCACCAGACGTAGCGCAGGCTATAGTAAGGTCAAAGGGTGAACCAGAACTGTAAAATCCGCGCGTATGGCTGAACTCGACGTCTTCTATCTCGCCTAAGTAAGGCCCGTTATTGTCTGCGCCGGGGGTCGCTATCGGGAAAAATCGCCAGTCGTCCTCTGCATCCGGGTACCGTCCATATGAGATATTGGAAGTCTGCCCACCGAACGATAGGCTGTCGATGAGTATGCCGTTGGTGTCGGACAATCCTATATCCTCGCCGCCCGCCGAGAGCTTAAAATCGGCATGCAGCGGTCCTTCCTCCACTGTCTCCTCATCGGCCCAGAACACTACAAAGCCGTAAGCCGGCACCGTTGTTTGCGTAGGGTAGCCTGAAGGTATTTGCCACTTGGTCAGGTTACCGAGGTTATCCGTCAGGTGCATTCCCGCAAGGTCTATCGGCGTATCGCCGTAATTGTAGATTTCAATCCAGTCGTCATAATCGCCACACGGGTCTGCGATGCCGCTGTCGCTGTTGTTGGACGCCATAAATTCGTTAATAACAAGCGTCGGGCCGCTGCGCAGCCAGTAGTTAGCCAAAAACGCAAAATCGGCGAAATCAATCCCATTTAGGCCGTCAAAATTTGCGCAGGTCGATTCCCCCTCACACTCGCCGGTACCCAGCCACTGCCCGGTGAAAACCTCAATATCCTCCCAATCAACCCTGCAATCGCCATTAAGGTCACCTTCAGGGCATAACTGGGCAGCAGCAGAACCCGCCCAAAATACAACAAATACCAGCGAGAGCAGGGATATTCTCATAGTTTTGAAAGCCCAATACTTAATTTTACCTATTTTAACGTATCTGAATAATAAAGTCAATGCCTAAGGGCGAGGATGCTTTGGCTATTATGTCCTGGTTCAAGCGCTGTTTACGAATTTACGCAACTCAATTGCAGTAAATCACTTGGCCGAATGTGCAAAGGAAAAGACCAGCTCCCATTAGGAGCTGGCCTTTATAAATCCTGGCGACCAGTCTGGCGGGCTTAGCTTCTGAATTTACGAGCCGGGCGTCGGTGTGGCAGCCTGCCAGTTATTTGGGTCGTTGCCGTAGTTGGATGGTATTATACGGCTAAGCGACATTCCACCACCATCAGGTTCCATTGGCCAAGGGTCTGAACCGGCTGGATGGCAACCGTCGCTGTAAGCAACCCTGTCTACACGGATATAATGCTGGGTACCCCATTCATCTACGTCACCAGGCTTGCTAAGCTCAAGCTTTTCGCCACCGTTGCTAAGGAAACCATCATAGGGACCAAGAACCTGTATACTACCGGGGACAGAGTATTTGGTCATGAAATAGGCCGGGGTAGTCTTTGACACAATCAGATAGCCATTAGGTGGTATATTTGCATCCGCAGAGAAAGTGAACTTTATGCCATCTGTGAACTTCCAGGGTACATCAGTGCCATTGACGTCCTCGTAGAGGTAGACGGTGCTACCGGTTATATTTCGCAGCTCGACATACTCTTCGTTCTGACCGCCTGAAACGGGGTTGTACATAATCTCATTGATGACGACTGGGCCGACTTTGGGATAGGCGTTGGCAGCTCCTGGAGTAATGGAGCTCATAGCAACGAAGTTAAAGGTGCCGGTGCTCTTAAGGTGTCGGCCGAAGGCCACGCCGTTTTCAGAGGCATCAAAGTCCTCCTGTTCGCGGTAGCCGGTAAGCTCGCCAGCTTCACTGGAGGTAAGATAGACCGTCTCTCCATATTCACTAAATGCAAAGGCGGTATTTCTGCCGGGGTCGCTGCTGGCCTGGCCAAAATTAGCGTCTTCCGTGAGAAGCAGATAATCACCGGGGCCAAGCATAGTGCCGGATGTAATTTGGTACTTGGTCAGGTTTTCATCGTCGTCGCTTAGATACCAGCCGCCTATATTTATAGAAGTACTGGTGGTGTTTTTCAGCTCAATCCAGTCGTCAGGATAGCCGTCGGAGTGTGCCAGAAGCTCATTGATTGCAATGGAGTGTTCTTTCAGCAGTCCAGGGTCATCAGCACCTGGCGTGCCATCCGGGTACTTGCTTGCACACCAGTTGGCCTTGTCGTCCCAGGTGTTGGGGTCAGCGTTTTCATCGAAGATATTGAGCGAGAAGCCTTGGCCGTCTGTAACTCTTCGCCAGCCATCTTTGTATCTAAAGTCAAGGATGGTTCTGCCGATAGCATCTTCAAGGCGAATTCGCTCACCGCCGTTGGAAAGCACGCCTGTAAAGGGCCCGGTATACTCGCCGGCGATATTAAGGCCTGTACCGTACTTGGCCTCAAAGGCAGACTGGTTTTTCACCACGAGCACGTGCTGGTCGGACGCAAGCGTTATGTTCGGGAAGGTGAAGCGAACACCTTCTGTAAACTTGACCAAGTTGAGATTCAGCGTGCCGGGGCCGATGTTCTTTAGCTCAATGAACTCATGATTGGGGTCGTTCGGGTCGACCGGATGATACATAATCTCGGTTATGCGGAGGTCGTTAACGACAGGACCGACAGCAAAGGCAGCTTCGTTTAGTGCGCTCCAGCCGCTGCCGCCGTAGTCCGCCCGCGCTTTAAGTGTAAGTGAGTTGTTTATAGTGACACTGGAGCCGCTGGAGATGACGATGCCGTAATCGGCAGGTTCAGAGCCATCGGTGGTGTAGTAGATTGTTCCATCGCCCGTGATGGTAACACTTGCTCCGGCGGCGATTTCACCACCATGCTGACTGAATTCGGGAGCATCAACGTCTGGATAAAAACCGTAGTTTGTATAACTATTGTCTAACAGCCGGCTGGTGCGGTTGGGGAAAAATGGGAGAATCCAACCCTCCTCGGGGGGATGGTCAGGATTTACCATCAGGTCTCGATCATTGTCCCAATAAGCGGGCGTGTAGAGCGGGTGGCTTAAGCCACGGGTGTCTCGGAGATAGTCGCCCCAGCGGGCGGATTCTCCAATAATGGCATCTTCAATCTGCTCGGCACGCGCCTCGAAGCGGTCGATGTTCTTCTGCGGCGTCAGCACGCCGTCATTGAACAAGAGTTTATGGATGCGGTCGCCCAGCAGGCGGTTGTAATCAGGATTGTTGTGGAGAGCGTTGTGCATTTCTCCAGGCCCGTGGGCGTAATAGCCGGAGAAGGGGAAGCTATGAAAGTCCGTGTAATACATCAGAGTAATCTCGGCATCCCACGTGTAGAATATCCACCTGCCGGGAGGCGGGCCGTTGACGTCGTATGGGTCGCGGAGACTTGCAGCGTACCAATTCTTTGAGCACCAGTCGTAGTTGGTAGCAAAGGTGTTGTATATCATATAGTCGCAGAACTGTGCCATGTCGAGGTTTCGCTCAAGTTTGGCATAATCGGCGGCATTCATAGGACTGTTATAGCTGTACCCGTCGAACAAGCCCCACATATAGTCCCAGCTATCCTGTTGACCAGCCTTGCACTCGACTGTTGCGGAACCTTCAATAACCCCCTCTATTACGTCGTAGTCCTCACGGTCGCCACCTAAGTGTTCAGCGAGGAACGGAGCATCCGGACGCTCGCTGGCCTGATACAGCCCCCAGTAAAGGCCGTTGAGATACAGATGAACATATCTCGAATCCGGCGACAGATGACCCATATTGCGCATCGAATCCTGAGCAAAGGTGTCCCTGATATAATTGGCATACTTCACAGACGACTCATGGGTCATGTCAAGCCAGCTATAGTGGTAGTTAGCGCGGAGAGAGATATTGTTATGCCTCTCTACATCGCTGTTTTCATATAATGGATATTCGAGCATTGATGGGCCGAATTCATTTTTGAAGAATATCCGCAAAGAGTGCTTTGAGTTTAGGGTTGGGGCACGGCTTTGATTACCCGCAAGACGCAGGCCGGCATTGACCTGGAAATCGGAACCGGTGCAGGGGTCGAAGAACTCAAGCGAAATGGGCCTTTCCCAATCTTGGGACGGGTCGTCATCGTCATGCCATTCCCAGTTGTTGACATATATGCCAATCTGGGGGTCAAACAGATTGGCCATATCGGTAACAATACTGAGCACAGGTATCGCTTTCATAGCGGTTTCGAAAAGCCCGCTGTAGCAGGGGTCGTTGAGGACCTCTGGATCCATCTCATAGTCGGTATTCCCCAAGTTTTGGCCCCATCTATTAACCCATTGAGACGGGAAGCCCTTCAAATAGGCATAGCTATTGTTCTGGTCTCTCACATCGTCGAGGAAAATGTAGGTGCACGTATTAACTCGACTGGATTTATAGCCCGGCTTAAACGCTGCGGCACGCAGGCACGTGGTTGTAGTAATCGGAATTCTCACATCCGGGTCGTAAGTGGTGCCAGTCGTCTCAGTTGGTTCGTTTCCATCCAGCGTATAGTATATCTCAGCATCATCAGTCTCACAGCTCAGTTCCACTTCAAAGGCACTGTCATAAAAGCCTCGCAGGTGGCTGATGTCCACCTCATCCACAAGACCCAAATACCCATCTATATTTTGCGTTCCGGGAGTTGGATTACCCATATAACGCCAGTTGTTTGTAGCATCAGGGTAGCAACCATATGAAATATCCGTAACCTGACTTTTGAAGCTGATACTATCAACCATATTGCCATCGGCCCGAAACAGACCAACATCCTCTCCATCCTTTGATAGTTTGAAATCAAGATGCAGGGGTCCGTCTCCGGTGTCTCCATCAGCCCAGAGCAACAGGTACTGGTGTGGAGGTATGTTTGTTTCACCAGGGTAATCGCTTGGAATTTGCCACTTAGTCGGCTCGTTCAGGTCGTCGGTGATGTACATACCGCCTATATCGATGGCAACAGCACTCGGGTTATATATTTCGATCCAGTCGTCGTAATCGTCCTGCGGGTCTGATATGCAATTGCTGTTGGATGCCATGAACTCGTTAATTACCACTGTGGGTTCGCCATAACTAATGAGCCAGTTTGCAGCCAGAATAGCAAAGTCAAACATATTAACTCCATTGCTATCATCAAGGTCGGCACAATTGGGCTCTGAGCAGCCGGAGTCGTCCAGCCATTGCTTAGCAAAAATCTCCAAGTCTTCAAAATCGACCTCGAAGTCCTGGTTCAAGTCACCTGTTGGGTAGTTTGTTTGTATTGAACGGGGGCTTTCAGCAGGCCCCATACCTGTTGGTGTGTAGTTGGAATATGTTGTAAGGACAATCTTATCAAGTCTAAAGCCGTCCTCACGCATCCAAACGTTCACCGTGCGAATCCCGGTAAACTCCACATCAAATTCTGCCCTTGTATCACCGTCCATTGTTGTACTGGTCCAGAGCCACTGGTTGTTGCTGCTGAAATTCGAGATACGGTCGGCTGTGTCAATTTCTTCTCCGTCCAGACCTGCATGGCAGGAATCATCACTATCGCCGGTCTTGTACCCCCGTATCCAGATATAGTGAGTGCCTGTTTTAACAAAATTTACTTTGAAATCCAGGCGTGGGCTGTTGGTTACATAGCCGGTATTGTTGCTAGTGCCTATATTTGGTTCAGCACGCATTGCTGCCGTTCCTGAAAAGCCGGCCGGTGAGTCAATCAAATTCCATGCGTGCTCCCCACGAGGAATGTTGGCATCGAAGTTTTCAGCCTCCATCGACACAATGCCGTATTCACCGTTATCCTGCTGGAAGGCTTCGTTATCGGCGTTTGCTATGGCCACCGCCAGACAAACTACCGATAGCATATATAGGAACATTACTTGTTTAGACTGTAGATAATTTGTGTACCTCTTCATTCCCTGCCTCATAGATATTTTTGAACGAACAGTGAGTTTACATTTTTGTAATATACGAGGCCATGCTAAATATGAGCCCGCGGTTAAACCACCTTAAGTTATAACGTATAAAGGGCATTTAACTTTCTGAACAATTTATGTACCTGGTGTCGGAGTAGCCGCCTGCCAGTTATTCGGGTCATTGCCGTAGAGCGTGGTGCTAATCCGAGTAAGCGATTTGCCCGCACCGTCGGCTTCTACCGGCCAGAGGTCCACACCGCCCGGACAATCCTGCGGATGTGAGCCGTCGCTATAACCAACCCGGTCAACACGAATATAGTAACGAGTGCCAGCATCCTCATCACCGGGCATACTAATCTGCACTTTTTCGCCACCGTTGTTCAGCTTGCCATCGTATGGGCCAAAAACTATATCTGGAGATACGCCCGGATATCGCCAAGCAAATGCATCAGGGTTCTTTACCACCAATATGCGACCACCTGGAGCTATAGTCACCTCGTTGGGCGGCGATGGGAAAT
>CAZTWR010000073.1:0-8492 GCA_964618055.1 uncultured Pirellulales bacterium
ATTCCGGATTTTGTGACAAGAACAGATCAAATGCCTCCAGCCGTTGAATAATACCCTTGGTATAATCCAGCCTGTCTATAGATATAATTATTTTCCGGTCGCCTACCTTTTTGCGGGTTGTAGTTCGTATTTTCCTGACCTTCGGGTCGTCAGCAGCGCCGGCGTATCTGTCGTAGTCAATCCCCATTGGGAACGCATCCACTTTTACAACCCTGTTACCTGTGACCAATGCGCCCATAGAGTGCTCAGTTGCTACTATTCGTGCTGCACTGCTGAGAAAATGCCGTACATAGTCGTATGTATGAAAGCCTATCAGGTCTGAACCGAGCAGCCCTTTCAGCATTTCTTTTCGCCAAGGCAGGAGACGAAACATCTCAAAAGAGGGAAAGGGTATATGCAGAAAGAATCCAATTTGTGCCTTTGGGAGCTTGTTTCTTACAAGTTCCGGCAGCAGCATCAAATGATAATCATGAATCCAAATGTAATCATCAGGCTCAGCTATTCTTACAACAGCATCACGGAAAGCTTCATTAACCTGCCTGTAAGCTTGCCAGTATCGGTCTTCATATACTGTGTATAAAGGGAAATAATGAAAGAGAGGCCAAATGGTCTTATTACAGAAGCCATGATAAAAATCTTGAATGTTTTTTGCAGAGAGAAAAACACAATGACAATTCTGTTTTTTAAGCGTATTTGAAATTTGCCGTTTTTCTCGTTGTGAAATTCTATCTGTAGCTATACCTGGCCAGCCTATCCACCGGCTTTGATGAGACTTACCAAATGAGGATAGCCCTGTAGCTAACCCGCCTACGCTCAGCTGAAAGTGCAAATCTTCAGCGCGCTTAGTAACGCTAACAGGCAGTCTGTTTGAAACTATTAGCAATCTGCCCATTGTTCCGGTTCCTACTTCATTTTCAATCATACATCATAGTTACAGGTAATTCCATAATTTTTTGCAGTCTCCACAAAAATAGATTGTAAAGTGACGGAGATTTCAAGCAGCCAGCTATGTTTTCCTTGCTTTTCGGAAGTGATGCTTCTACATTACCTGTGTGAATTGTTGTATGCTGCGTGATTTCGAATCGTTGGCATTTTTTTACCTTGGCCTTTAAGAAGATGTACATGAGTCCTCTTTCTTTAATGCGCAGAAAAGTCCTGGTTATGGGCCTTGGACGGTTCGGCGGCGGCGTTGACGTTGCCAAATTCGCCTACAATACCGGTGCAAAAGTAGTAATAACAGATTTGGCAACAGAGCAACAGCTAAGTGAGTCCATAGAAAAGCTCAAGAAACTTCCTGGTATCGAATATCATCTCGGCTCACACGACCCTGCTGATTTCAAGCAAGCTGACGTTATCGTAGTCAATCCCGCAGTGCCACCCCACGATAAGTTTCTCAAACTCGCTCAAGAACACAATAAATTTATTACATCCCAGATAAACATCTTTTTCGAATTGTGTCCTGCGCCGATAATCGGCATAACAGGAGCGGTCGGCAAAAGCACGACAGCGGTCCTCGCCGCCCATCTATTAAAATCAGCACTCGGCAAAAACGCGCAGTATACAAACGTTTGGCTCAGCGGCAATATCGGCAATGAGCCGTTATTGACCATAGCGGACCAAATCAGGTCCGATGATTTAGTTGTGCTGGAGCTGTCGAGTTTTCAAATCGAGCAATTAGCACAAATCCGAAAAGGGCCGAAAGTCGCGCTGTTAACAAATCTCACACCAAACCATCTTGACCGCTATAGGACATTTGCCGATTACTGCCGGGCCAAGGAAAACATATTCAGGTTCCAAAAGCCAGACAAAAAATCACTCCCGGTTTCGTTCTTTAACGCCGAAGATGAGCTTGGCGCCGAATGGTTTAGAAAATATAGCAAAGATACGGGAAGAATTTGCCTGAAGTTTTCCGCCGTCGATGTAAGTGAGGAAATTCGTTCTGATTTTATGTTGCCCGGCCGAGCTAATCTTTCCAATCTTGCTGCTGCCTTGTGCTTAGCCAGGCATTTTGGTGTTGAAGATGAACAGATAAGAGCCTGCCTGCCGGAGTTTAAACCCCTGCCTCATCGGCTTGAATTAGTCGCAGAGATAAACGGCGTTAAGTGGTATAACGATTCGAAAGCCACTACGCCGCAAAGCGCGATAGCATCGCTGGAGGCCTTTGACCAGCCGGTGATTATCATTGCCGGGGGATACGATAAGAACCTGCCATTCGATGACTTCGGCCAAAAAATAGCTGAAAAAGCCAAAGCAGTTATTTTGCTCGGCCAAACTGCTAAAAAAATAGCAAATACGATTGAAAAGAAATTGGCCACAAAGAACACAAAGAAAAGAATAAAAGTTGAGATTATTGACTCATTAGCCAAAGCGGTCGAGTTAGCCAGACAGCTTGCGGTCAGCGGCGACATGGTTTTGTTAAGTCCGGGCTGCGCAAGCTATGACATGTTCGATAATTTCCAACAACGCGGCGAAGAGTTCCGTAGACTTGTTCGAGAAAATAACGGCTCGTGCTACGTAGCGAAATGCCGCTACTTCGCAGAGTAGCATTGATTATAGGAACATACCCGCCCAAAAACCAAAACGTTGTGAAAAAACTTAATCCAGCCAGTGCATCATTCCAGGCCAAAACTCAGCCATCTGCTCCATGAATTCATCCGGCAGGGATTTCCCCGATAATCGTCCATAAAGTTACCGGTTAAATCTGTCGATTTGCGAGTAGCGGCGCAAGCCATCCACCGTCAGGTATCCTGTGGATTGGCGATAAAAATAAGCGATTTTTGGGGAATTTATAATGGACATCAATAACGAACGAAGAAGAGAGCAAAGACTTCGTTATCATTGGCCTGTCTGGTTCGCCGAGGACTTTAACGAATCGCTTTCACAAGGCCAGATGGTCGACGTTTCCAGCGCCGGTGCTGCGTTCACCTGCCACGCAGACGAGCATTGTCCGTATGTCGGCCAACATTTAACCACTCGCTTTAGCGTTCCCCGTTTCTGGCCTGGAGAGGCCTTTGATATGGCAAATTTCACCCGTTCAGGTCGCATTTGCCGGGTTGATGACGTAAATCAGCTCTCTCGGCGTGTTGCAATGCAATTCGCCGAACCACTGCCCTTCAAACCCGGCGAACAGGCTAACAGTGAATCTGATGCTCAGCTGCGGCTTAAAGCCGTAGCGATATAAATCGCAGCACAACAAAACACACCTCGACTGCATCTGAGGGGTCAATCTACAATTCGCAGATTCTTTTTTTTAATTTTTACTTTTCAATTTTTACTTTTTAATATACTGCTATGTTGGAAAAAGGGCTTATTCAGATATACACGGGCGACGGCAAAGGCAAAACCACTGCTGCATTTGGCCTGGCATTGCGTGCTGCCGGCCAAGGAAATAAAGTCCTGATTTATCAATTCCTGAAGCCGCCTTCCCTTGATATAGGCGAGCGGTTCGCCTTGCAATTGGGCGCGGTAAGAATCAGAGTTGAAGCACTTGATGTACCCTGGGATATGGCTAAATCCTTCGATGATAAAAAACAAGTTACTCAGGCCAAAGCTGCTATTAGCAAAGCTCTTGATAGAATCGCTCAAACCGCAGAGAAAAGATTTTACGATTGTGTTATACTCGATGAAATTGTGTTTTGCCTTTCAAAAGGCCTGGCTAAACTGGAAGATATTAAAAAAGTTATTGATAAAAGAGACCCTACTGTCGAGATTGTCTTAACCGGTCGAGGTGCTACTAAAGAATTGATGGCGATGGCGGATTTGGTGACAGAGATGAAAAATATCAAGCATCCATTTGATAAGGGGCTATCCGCAAGACGCGGTATCGAGTTTTAGCTCGTGCTACGTAGCGAAAGTAGCGGCCCTTCGCTACTTCGCAGAGTAGTAATAGCGTGCAGCGTATAACGTATAGGGGCTACTTGCTATGAGCAAAAAAGTTGGTGTGATTATTTGTGCTGCCGGAGCGAGCAGTCGGTTTGGCGGAAAAAGAAAAAAACAGTTTGCCGATGTGACTGGCAGGGCAATCTTTCTGCGAAGCGTGGAACTGTTCGCCAACCGTGACGATGTAAAACAGATCCTATTGGCCATTGCACCCGAAGACGAAGAGCTGGTAAGCGTCAAATGGGGACCAAACCTGAAGTTTTACAATGTAACAACCTGTTTCGGTGGCACTGAGCGTTTTGATACCGTTGAAAAGGCGCTGGAACTTATCAAAGAAACAATAGACCTTATCGCTGTCCACGATGCTGTTAGGTGCTGTGTTAAAAGTGAGTGGGTTGACAAGGTTATTGCTGAAGCTACTAAAAGCGGTGCAGCCATATTGGCCTGTCCTGTTATAGCCACCCTTAAAGAGGCCAAAGACAATGTGATAATCCAAACTGTTGACAGGGCCGGCCTCTACGAAGCCCAAACCCCTCAGGTTTTCGATGCAAAACTGCTCAGAAAAGCGTATGAAAACCTGAAAAACCTGGATAGTGGACTTAGCCATCCCTTACGGGAAAACAAAATCAGCGATGATTCCCAACTGGTCGAAGCAATTGGAGAAAAAGTATCAATCGTAGAGACAGACTCTTCAAACATAAAAATTACCAGCAAAGCTGATTTAGCAATTGCTGAAGCGATTCTCAAATCCCGTCCGAAGCCTGCCCCGAAAGGCCCCGTTGGCCCTTATATTGAAGCCCAGTGGTAAATTTCACAAAGCCTCGGCCTATCTCAATGGAAGGATTGAAGGCTTCATCAGGAAAAAGGAGAGAATACAAATGAGTGAAAAACAGACCAGGAGGCAGTTTCTGCAGTCGGCGGGCATAGGAGCAGCAGCTTCGCTGGCGGGCACCAGCAGTTGTTTAGGACAGACTAAGCTCCCATCCGGTGAAGAACCAGATTCGCACAAGCCGACAGGTAAAAAGCAGCTTAAACTGGGTTTGGCTTCATATACTCTCAGAAAGTTCAGGCTGGATGAGGTTTTGGCGATGACGCAACGGGTGGGATTAAAGTATATTTGTTTAAAAAGCTTTCATTTGCCGTTAGAAAGCAGTGCCGACCAGATACGCGAAGCGGCAGCGAAAGTAAAAGAGGCGCAACTGGTGCTTTACGGCGCAGGGGTGATTTATATGAACAGTGAAGCTGAAGTTAATCGAGCATTTGAGTACGCCAAGCTCGCAGGGATGACCACAATTGTTGGGGCACCGAAGCCGCAGCTTCTGGAGCTGGTGAACAAAAAGGTCCAACAATATGATATTAAGGTGGCTATTCACAATCACGGGCCGGGAGATAAAGTTTATCCCACGCCGGAAAGTGCTTACGAAAAAATAAAAGAATTAGACCGACGGGTTGGGCTTTGTATCGACATCGGCCACACGCAGCGAGCGAGTGTGGATCCTTCTGAGCCGGCGGAGCGATTTGCGGACCGGCTGCTGGACGTGCATATCAAAGATGTTTCCGCAGCGAAACCGCAGGGGCATACCGTTGAAATTGGCCGGGGGGTGATTGATATCCCGAAGTTTGTCAGAACATTGCTAAAGCTCAGGTACGCAGGTGTTGTGTCATTTGAATACGAAAAGAACGAGAACGACCCGCTGCCGGGGCTGGCAGAATCCGTGGGATATGTGAGAGGAGTGTTGGCAGCCATTTAACACGAACCTTTATTAACCACCGGGAACGCAGAGAGCACTGAGGCTGGATAAAATAAAAGAAAATGGATTCCTACCTTCGCAGGAATGACAAAATCAAAAAACTCTGCAGGCTTTGCGGTTAAAAACTGCATTTTCTGCGAAAATTTCCCCTTTTTCTACCTTACACAACACCTTGAAAATTTTTGAAAAAAATCTATTTTTCTGGTTGACTATTACACGAATATCGTGTAAAATTACACGAAAATAGACGAACTATTAAAAAATCATGAAAGGAGGTATTCTTATGGTCCAGTTCATTGAAAAACACCGTCGGCTATTGCAGGCTTACTGCCTTATTGCCCGTATCCTCGGCTGGTTCTTGATTTTGGGAGGGATTTTCTGGCTTTTTGCGGTTGTTAAAGATTTTCAGTCAAGTGTGGAAAATATGAAAAACATACCAGTGGAGGCTGATTTTTGGGTTCATACTGTTGTTCCCCACTTTGGCCTTTACATTGCTTCCAGCTTTGTCTATGACTTTGGTATTCCCGGCATTCTGGCCTTTGCCATCGCGGGCCTCCTGGATTATTTGCTCCGCCCTAAAGCCAGACCACCTCTTATCCTGGGAATGATAGACAAATTGTGCTACATCTATGTCATCATTCTGATTATAAAGGCCTGTAGCGGTTACTTCTGGCTTGTTAAGTTTCTCGCAATCTCGGAAATGTCAGAGTCAGCCCGGATTCTATTAGCACAGCCATTGCTTGGACCGACTCTGGCAAAGGTCCTGCTTCTCATCGGGGTTGGTATGATACTGCATCGTTTGCTGCCTGTCATTGAAGAATCGAAGACGCTGGTTTAAAGGAGATTGAGAAAGGAGAAATACTCTTATGAAAAAATTCCTTGAGGAAAACAAAGGCCTGTTGAAGTTCTACAGCATTGCAGCGCGAATCGTTGGCTGGGGGTTGGTTTGCAGTGGGACCATTTGGTTCTTAATATACGGGTTCTGTATCCTGGCTTTGTCGGATGCTGCGGGTGAACTCCGCTGGCCACATACACTCAAAAACGTTATCTATTCGACTTCATCTTTCGTTTTCGAGTTTTTGTTTCCCGGTCTTATCGCGCTTATTGTCGCACAGCTTATCGGGTACATGACTGCCAATAAGAACAAACACGGCCGGCTTCTGCAATATGGCGAGTACGTTCTGTATGCATACGCAGCCCTTGTGATTGGCAAGGCGGTTCTGCAATATTATCTTTGGCACGGCATTATACCTGAAGAGCAAGGGGCCGGTGGCCTGCTGTTCATTCAACCGTTAGTAGTTCCCGTTGCTGCAAAAGTCCTGATTATCATAGGTTTAGCCCAAGCCCTGAGGCGGGTTATGCCTGTTGTTGAAGAGTCGAAGACGCTGGTCTGAAGGAGGTTGGCAAATGATTAACATCAGATTGGATTATGTGCTTTTGGACCGGCGGATGAAACTCAAGGACTTAGCTGAGGCGACTGGTCTGGCGGTCAACAATCTATCAATTCTAAAGACCAACAAGGCACGGGCGATTCGCTTTTCCACTTTGGAGTCAATATGCAAGGCCTTGGACTGCACACCCGGCGATTTGTTCGAATATATCCCGGACGAGACAGAAAAAAAGTAAACCGGTTTGGCCCCCCGCCTTTTTTCTTTCTTTTGCCCTCTTTCTGTGCTAAACTGCCGGCGCATATGGCCAAGCCAAATATAGAAAGCTATAGCAGAGTAGATTCCCGCTCCCTTGGGGACAAGTTTCGCGGGAATGACAAATCTGCGGATACGAAAGAGATTCTTCGCTCTGCTCAGAATGACAACAGCGCTGTTAGTGCAGCAGGCAAAAGGTTTCACTTTATCGGGGCAGGTGGTATCGGGATGAGCGGATTAGCGCAGCTTCTGATAAAACACTGCGGCGTTGTGGCCGGCTCAGACCAAACAGCAAGCGGAGTGGTAGAAAAGCTTCGTGAGATGGGTGCTGATATAAAAATCGGCCATAGTGCCGAAAATCTCAATCCGGAAACGGATGCAGTAGTCATCTCGGCGGCTATAAAAGAGAATAACCCCGAATTGAAACTTGCCCGGCAAAGAGGATTAAAAGTCTATAAATACGCCCAGATGCTGGGTGAATTAATGAATCGCTATGACGGTATAGCCATAAGCGGCACTCACGGCAAGAGCACAACGAGCGGTTGGCTCATCTATTTGCTTAAGCAAGCCGGCATTGACCCAAACTTTATCATCGGAGCCGAAATCAGCCAATTAGGTAGCTCCTCCGGCATCGCAGATGGCAAATATTTCGTGGCTGAGGCCTGCGAATATGACCGAAGCTTTTTGAATCTGAAACCGAAAATCGCCTGCATACTCAATATCGAGCAGGACCATCTGGATTACTACAATAATGAGGATGAAATAGTCGATGCCTTCACCGAGTTTGCCTTTGGAGTAAAGCCAAACGGTGTCGTAATTGCCAACGGGCAGGACCCGAATGCGGCAAAGGTAATTATGGATTCCCGCTCCTTCGGCTACTTCGACTCCGCTCAGTATAAATTTGCTCAGGACAAGTCTCGCAGGAATGACAAAGAAGGCAATGGTATATACTGTGAAACCTTTGGGCTTAATGAAAATTGTAATTTCTACGCCCAAAACCTTCGGTTAAACAACGGACTCTATGCCTTTGACATCTATCGCAATGGTAAATTGTTAGGAGCTACTGAAATTTCTCTGCCGGGCAAACACAACATTCTAAATGCCCTGGCGGTAGTAGCTATGGCAGTTAACGTTGGACTGCCTGCCCATCAGATACTCCAATTGCTGCCGGATTTTACCGGTATTGACCGCCGGCTAATGCTAAAAGGACAGCTCCGCC
>CAZTWR010000074.1:0-8480 GCA_964618055.1 uncultured Pirellulales bacterium
CCAAATCAAACGGTCAAATAACAGATGCAGTTGCTCACTATCACAATTATAGCTGCTGGCCTGGCGATGGATGCCTTTGCGGTCTCTATCGTCAGCGGCTCAGCCTATAAGCAATTAAAGATAAAGCACGCTTTTCGCATAGCTGTCTTTTTCGGCGGCTTTCAAGCATTTATGCCTCTAATCGGCTCCCTGGCAGGGATAAGTATAAAAGAACATGTCGCAAATTATGACCATTGGATAGCTTTCGCCCTGCTAAGTGCCGTTGGAGCCAAAATGATTTACGAATCATTCAAAATCGCCTCTGCTGAGGAAAATTTTAATCCAGAGAATATCTTGATTTTACTGGTCCTGTCCGTTGCTACCAGCATCGATGCCTTAGCCGTCGGTATAACACTTTCGTTTTTACAGGTTTCAATCGCAATCGCTGTAGTAATCATCGGCTTGGTAACCTTCGTGCTCTCCTACCTTGGTGTTTTAATCGGCGCGAAAATAGGGCACTTTTTCGAAAACAAAATCGAAGCCGTCGGCGGCTTAGTTCTCATTGCACTTGGCCTGAAAATACTCATCCAGCACCTTTTCTTCTAAACAGTAGTAATTACTTCCTTGCAAAAAACACCATTTTTGTTATAGATAATGCAAGAAAAAGTTACAGGTATGATTAGAACCGATGTGAAAATCACACGCTAATAGTTTTTAAGTAAGGCAGCTTAACAAAGACCCTTATGGTAAAAATAGACTGGAAAAAGCTAACGGATGAGGAAATCCAGCAGATGCGGGTTAGGGACCTCAATCTGCAAATCGGGGGTTCTTCTCTCGAACCGCTTATTAAAAAACTCTATGAGGAACTCGCTTCAAAAGGAATAAGCTTTCATCCTCCGTGCTATCTTGCTGATGAGTGGCTCTGCCCAGACAGGGAGCCTATTATTGGCATTCCCTTTTTCTTAGCCCACCCTCGATTAAAAAGTATTGAGAAGAAAGTTATGCTCGAAGTCGAAGGTGGAACAGAAAAATCGTGTATGAAACTTCTCCGTCACGAGTGTGGGCACGCTTTGAACTACGCATATGAACTGTATAAGAGAACTCGATGGCGTGAATTGTTCGGCCCTTTCTCCGCTAAGTACTCTGATTACTATCACTACCAGCCCTACTCCAAACGCTTCGTTATCCACCTCAAAGACAATTACGCCCAGGCTCATCCGGACGAGGACTTCGCAGAGACTTTTGCCGTTTGGCTTACTCCGAACAGCCACTGGCAGGAAAAATACCGTGGTTGGCCCGTCATTAAGAAACTACGCTATGTCGATAACGTGATGAAAAAGCTCAGCGGCAAGAACCCTATAACTACTGCCAAGAGCAATCCTCCCTGGTCAGCTTCACGAATGACTTCTACCCTTGCCGGATTCTACGACAGAAAGCGAAAAGCACTCGGAAGTGACTTCCACGGATTCTATGATGATAGTCTCAAAGAGCTGTTCAGGACAAGACGTTACGCTTCCACAACAACCAAAGCATCAGCTGCTCTTCGGTTACACCGTCGCCAGATTATTGACAACGTTTCAAGATGGACCGGACATCGTAAATACGATATTCATCAACTAGTCAGTAGAATAATTCTTCGCTGTGATGCACTTGATTTATATGCTAAAAGCGACACCACGGACGACATAATCGCAATAACTGTTCTACTCACAGCTATTGCAAGAAATACTTTTAGAATCAGAAGAAGGCAGCGACGCTAATGAAACGAAAACTGAATATTACCACTCTGGTCGATAAATGGACCATACCTGCTCACGACCCTGACTTCAGACAAGAGCCGAAAGAGCCCACCACAGAGTATCATGTCATCCAGACATTACGCCGCTTGGGGCACAACGTATCTATCCTTGGCAGCGAAGATGACATCACAATCATCGTAACTACACTGAGCGAGAAAAAACCAGACCTCGTTTTCAACCTTACTGAGCAGCTCGGCGGAGACCGCTGCATGGATATGAACATCGCCGCAGTCCTTGAGACGCTCGGCGTCCCTTTTACTGGTTCGGGAGCTATGGGACTGATGTTAAGCAGAGACAAGCGACTATGCAAGCAGTTACTAACTCTCCATAGAATACGCATCCCCGGCTTTGTTTCCATTGCCCAGAACCGAAAGGTCCGGATTCCAAAATCGCTCCGTTATCCGCTGGTCGTCAAACCCGCCTTCGAGGACAGCTCTGAGGGTATATCAAATGCATCTCTTGTCAGTAACGAAACAGCACTTTTGGAGCGAGTCAAATTCGTCCATGAAGGTTGGGAGCAGCCTGTCATCGTCGAAGAATATATCGAGGGCCGTGAGCTTTATGTCGGCATTATTGGAAATAAGCGCCTAACTGTCTTACCCATACGCGAATGCTTCTTCGATTCTGATGGCTCTGAGGGCCCCCAGCTCGCAACCTACCGTGTAAAATGGAATGACAAATATCGTAAAAAATGGGGTATCAAGTTCGGTTTCGCCAAACTTGATGCACCCATCGTTAAAAACATCGAGCGCATCTGCAAAAGGGTCTATCGCCTCCTTCAAATTCGCGATTATGGAAGAATCGATATAAGGCTAACCCCTGAGAATAAGCTTGTTGTCCTCGAAGTCAATCCCAATGCGGATATCGCTTACGGCGAGGAAGTAGCCGAAGCTGCGGAAAAAGCGGGTATCCCATATGAAAAACTAATTGACCGTATCCTCCATCTTGCATTGCGTCGTTATCAATGAGCGCTACAGCAACCACAATATCATTATGCAGTACTGAAAAACCAGGATTTAATTATATCGGAGTAATGGCATATGACTTCTAAAGTATATTTTATTAAGGCATCTGTTAGTGACGGCGAGCAGCTGATTTCCAACAAAGCCGTGAAATTATTCAAGGCAGGCAGATTTGCAAACCGCTTTTCGGAAAACGATTTTACAGCGGTTAAAGTTCACGTTGGCGAAGCTGGTAATAACACATATATAAAAGCTCCCTGTATCAAGGGATTAGTGGACGAACTGCTGGCATTGAAAACAAAACCATTTTTGACGGACACCAACACTTTATACGCTAGCCGAAGGCGCGATGCTATCGGCCATCATATCGTCGCTGCTGAGCACGGCTTTGGTTTAGACGTGTTGGGAGTACCATTCATTGTCGCCGGCGGATTATTTGGTAACGCTGAAACACCGGTGAAAGTCAATTGTGAGATTAACAAGGAAGTTTTTGTCGCATCAGATATCGTGAGGTGCCAGTCGATTCTTTCGGTCGCCCACTTTACCGGCCACCTCGGCACCTGTGCCGCAGCCACAATAAAAACGCTAGGGATGGGCTGCGCAAGTCAGAAGGGCAAGATGAACCAGCACGCTGCTCTAACGCTTAGTATCGGTGATAATTGCACACGCTGTGGTGAATGTGTCAAACATTGCCCGGCCGATGCTATTACTCTCGATGACATCAAAGCTAATATAGACCAGGACAAATGTATCGGCTGTGCTGAATGCTTAGCGGTGTGCAGATTTGGTGCCGTCGAATACAACTGGGGCGAGGAAACCGAAGTGCTTCAAAAAAGTATAGCTGAACATGCACTTGGCGTCCTAAAAGCAAAACAAGACAAAGCCGCGTTTTTCAACTTTTTAATTTCCGTTACTAAAGACTGCGATTGTTTCGACACACCGGATATGCCTAAAATAGTCGATGATATCGGCATACTTGCATCGACCGACCCGGTCGCCGTCGATAAGACGGCCCTGGATTTGGTCGAAGCAAAAGGCGGGAAAAAACTGTCGCAACTGACTGGGTATACCAAACTTAACCCACATCACCAAATTGAGCACGCCGAGCACATCGGCCTGGGAAGCACCGATTACGAGCTTATAGAGCTCGATTAGCAGCTGGAAAAGTGAATTTTGTTAAATATTTATCTAATTTTTGCTTGCATTTAGTAAAATTGCTGCTACAATCGACATTATGTCATTAGGCCAGATAATAAGAAAAAAGCGGGAACAACTGCATCTGACGCTGGACGAGGTCAGCGCCAGTGTTGGATTTTCCAAGCCGTATCTATCCACCATTGAAACCGGAAAGGTAAATAACCCACCCAGCGATGAGCTGCTGACAAAGCTTGAAAAGACCCTTGAGTTTGAGCCGGGCCTGCTGCTGCACATCGCTCATATGGAATCTTTGCCGCCTGATATTCGTCAAGGGTACGAATCCGCTGAGGCCGAAAATCAGAAATTACGGCAGTTTATCAAAAACCTTATTCATAAAAAAACTAATGCAGCCAGGCTTGATACACTTCTCGCAGAAAGCGAATTGGACATCGAGCAGGCAAAGGCATCTTTGGCAGCCGGGCGATTGGTGCCGGTGATAAACAAAGTTGCTGCCGGTTACCCCAGCGATTTCAATGATTTGGATTATCCCGTCGGCGTAGCCGATGATTATGTCCGCTGTCCGGATTTGCACGACCCCAATGCCTTTGCTGTCAGGGTCGTCGGCGATTCGATGGAGCCGAAGTTCCGAGAGGGTGACATCGTTGTCTTCTCACCCGAAGCCGAGGTGCATAATGGCGATGATTGCTTCATCCGTTTTGCGATGCCGCACGAAACGGCATTCAAGCGTGTATTCTTCGAGCCGGACAATCAGGTCCGCCTACAGCCTCGCAACGATAAGTACCCACCGATAATCGTTGACGGCAAACGTATCGATGGCCTATACCGAGCCATAATAAAATACGAAAGGCTGTAGGCATCGTTTCATATTTGCTCTTGCGCGATGCGTTCAGCCGATATTTTGGCCAGCGACAGCCAGAACTAATGTGAAGACTTTCGAGGCGCCGGCCTCTTTTAACGTCTTCGCACATTCGTTTAACGTTGCGCCGGTTGTTTTAATATCATCAACAAGACAAATCTTTCTCCCAGCAAAGTTATGCCCCTTGCGAACAGCAAAAGCTCCAGCTACATTTCTCGCCCGAGCAGCAGCACTTGCCATTGTCGGCTGGGATTTAGTTCTGCGGATTCTAACCAAATCCGTACTGATTTTCGCCGAAGGATGCTTTAATTTCTTAGCGATAATAAGGGCCTGATTGTAGCCGCGGACTAACCGCCTCGACCAGTGCAGCGGAACAGGAACGAAAAATTCTATCCCCGTTACAAAGCCACTGCCCTGCAAGGCAGAATTGGCCAAAAAGCTAAGAGTCGAATCCAGTTCCGTCCGTCCTCTCTTAAAAGCAATTATCATTTCTTGTAAGGCGTCTGCGTAAACGCCGCTTCGAGCTATCTGGTCGAAATGAATTTGCTTACCCTGGCAATCAGGACAAGCGCCATCAACCAAAGCATATCTGCTTGCATCTCGCCCGCAGCGCTGGCAGTAATCGCCCCTCGTGCAGGAAATAAGCTCGTCCCAGCAATTTTTGCACAGAGCGTTGTCTGTTTCGCAAATGCTTCGCTTACAGTTGCTGCAGACCGCAGGCCAAAGAAGCTGATTTAAGCTTTGTAAAGCAAAAGTAGCAGCCTGTTTTACTTTTACCGTATCCACGCCGACAATTATACTATGCTTTGGCGGCGCAAACCATTTTATTTCAAATCGTATGCGCTGTTATCCGATGACAGAAAACCTGTCCCTTCCGCAATACTTGCCGGCTCCATTCCCTTATAACATTCTTGAACCGATTTAGCGCTTCCATCACAGTACGCTACATTGGTTTTGTCCAAATGACGGTATCCTTGCGTCCCTGCGTATCTGCCGGGAAAAAACGTATCAAGTTTTCCTGGAAGTGGCGAACGCATGAATTTATTCGCTCCGTCAGCCCATTGGCCGTCCCCGAAAATGGCGCACTCGCTCGGCTTTTTTACTTCGCAGATTTTCGATGACATAACAACTGTCCCCGCGACGACCCGTCCGTTTTTCACCGCTGCACTTCCCCCGATATAACTCGCATTGTAATTATAACCGGTATATGGGTCCACCGCCCAGTTCGCAGCCCCTTTAAACGACGGGCACTGCTGGATTCTTTCTATCATTTCATCCCCCCACAGCAGACCCGGCTCTACGCATCTCTGGCCAGAGTCATAAACGGTCGTGAAATCCCAGGCACAAAGCTTAAATAACGAGCCATCAATTTCCGTTATGAGCATCATTGGAAAATAATCATCATTATCGTTCGTATACACCATCGCAGCTATCCCCATTTGCCGCAGGTTGCTCAAACACAGCGTTCTCTCACCTTGTTGCCTTGCCTTGGCTAGAGCTGGTATCAATATTGCCATAAGCAGCGACATTACTGATATCACGACAAGTAGCTCTATTAGTGTAAAAGCCTTTTTTCGCATCACACTTGTAGGTCTGAACCCGATTTACGAATTACTCACATTCCCAATTGCATTGGAGCCAATTGTTGGCCATTAATGTCCAATCATAAAAGTTTACAAAGTCGTCTTCATAGATATCAGCGATTACAGCCGGGGCGTTTGGGCCGCTTATCTCTGCCAACCAATAGTAGCAAAGTAGTGCCATATCCTCATAGCCCACTTTGCAGTCTGTGTTAAGGTCGCCAACAGGAAAGGGATTCTTATAATCGCCGCAGCATCTCACATCCGCAACCGCATCAATTTCCGGCAGACCAAAACCGCAGGGGTCATCTTCGATTTTCACATACTGCATCCACCTTCTTCCGGTATTAGCGTCAACTGCCAAAGCCGCATAATCATTCGGGTCAAGGTCTTTGAGGTCAAATCCCGTACCGCTTGCAGAACCATCATAAATATTGATTATCTCAGCCACACTATTGCCGTCAAAATCAGCTATGGTTAAATTCGGGTCCACAGGCCGCGTTGGGTCAAGCTCGTCTGACCACACATCGTTAACATCGTCCCACTTGTAACTGGCTGTTGGAGCGAAATCATCAGCGTAGGGCCCCTTCGAAAAATAATACCAATCATTTGGTTCATTCGGGTCTCCGGTCTGGCTGACAGAGACTATTCCCTGCTCCTTATAAAACCCGCTGCCAACTGTAACGGTTTCCGGGTTTGACTCTGGCCCCCATGACCCTCCACCGGCTATTCGCCACCTCGCATTACCAAACACGATGAAATCAATTCCATAGGGGTTGTTCTCATCATCTCCGACCGGATGGTTAAAACGCAAAATAAGCTCTCCGCCGCTGCCGATAGTTACCACCTCAAACGACCGCCACGCCGGATACACCGGCACCACCGGCATCGAAATTTCAGGGCCAATATCCATATCTCCCGTAGTCTCCAGCGTGGGCCTACCGAGAGCATTTTGGGGCTCATTGTAGTCGTTGAAATCAATCCAATCATATTCTACACCGTCCCCTTGAGTATAACTTACAACCTCAACGGCAAAATCATTCGCATCGTAATCCAGGGCGAAAGCAACCGCAGCGAAGAAAAAACAAATCACCAGAAAAACTATTTGTGTTTTTACGTCAAACATTACTTTACTTTTTACATAATGGGTGGAACTGCTGCCACAGCCCCACCCACATGTTGAGGTGACATAGATTTACGAACTATTTACACTCTGCGCTTTCTAAGAAGCAATCCGCCAAAGCCAAACAATGCAATAGTAGTCGGCTCAGGAACTATCGGAATAGTTATGTTATCTCCGGTCCAATCCAGAACATTACAATTAAGCCCTTCAATCTTGCTGTTGCCGAGGATTTCATCATACACGCCGCCTAAGTTTGTGGTCCAGGTTGCCCCGCCGTCTATGGCATCAGCTAACCAGAACCACCCATCCGGGGCGGAGTTGTGGTTGTCATTGTCAATGGACAAATCTTGGTAAAAAGCATCGTTAATAAAACCTTCGGCACTGATGTCGATATTCAATGCGCCCACCGCGTCAATGGCGTTGAGTGCATTTCCGAGGTTCTCGCTACCGTCCCACCTGAACCCCCAGGTGTGCGACTCAGTTATATATGGGCCATACGATTCGTTCCAGTCAATAACGATGATAGTTTCATTACTGCCACTGCCAGCCCAGTAATCAACAATAATATCAAGTCCCTGGAACACATAAGCATTTGCAAAAGGTGCAACCGCCAAAACTAAAACCAAGCTCATCAATCTCCTCGAAGCCATAGTTTTCTCTCCTTCTTCAATTCAAAAAAGTTGCAAATTTCTTTATCAAAACCTCTTACTGTTGTTTCTCGTTTTTTTTCTCCTTTCGTGCCGTCCTGCTCTAACCGCGAGGGCGCCAACAAAAAAAACCGTCATTCCCGCAAGAGGAACAACGGTTCTGAAATTAAACATTCAAACTCTGAAATTAAAAACAGGTGCACCGTGTTCCAAATCGCGAGAACACTAATATGCGTAACTAACCACAGGCAGGTTTTCTGACTTGCGCCTTACCGTGAGACTCCTTCCCATCCACATATTGCAGACAGTGGCACAATGTCTCTCGGATTTCCGATTTAATAATCGGAACAGGCGCTTACAGCGGCGCGACCGTCGC
>CAZTWR010000075.1:0-8417 GCA_964618055.1 uncultured Pirellulales bacterium
CAAATGATTGATTGCTATCAGGGGTTTGTCCCAGGTAAACGCGAGAGTTTTAGCGGCGGTTACACCGACTATCAAAGCAACTGTTAATCCCGGCTGATTTGCGACAGCGATTGCGTCAATGTCGTCTTTGTCGACGTCAGCTTGTTCGATTGCCTCTGCTATAACGGGATATATTTTTTCGATATGTGCGCGGGAGGCAATTTCGGGGACAACGCCGCCGTATTTTTCGTGCAGCTTTGTCTGCGAAGCTATTATAGAGGATTTGACAATCCGGCCGTCGGCAACAACGGCTGCAGCAGTCTCATCACAACTGGTCTCAATGCCCAGAATATTAATCGTGGCTCGTGACTCGTGACTCGTCGCTCGTATTTCTTTTGTTTGCATAAAATGGATATTAGCGAAATAAAAGTAAAAAGTAAAGGAATAGCCACAGAGGACACAGAGGAGTTTTTAGCTCTTAGTTTTTGTTTTAATTATTGATTTGGCAAGCAGTAATATTTGTTTACAGATGCTTTTGCAGACGTGCGGCAGAGAGAACCTGATTGGAATAAGCTCGGGTAGTTCGAAATCCGTGCATGGACTTTGTGGTAATGAATCACCGAGGATTTTTATGCTGTCTGCATCTGGGCAATTTAATCCCATCTGCTTTGCCGTTTTGATAATCGGGATGTCCTGGGGATTGATGTTAACTAATTTACAGCAGATGGTTTCACAGGCGATTGGTTCGGTTCCGCCTAAAAGATAGCCCAATGGTCTGGCTCTTCCGCGAATTGGGCCGGGGCCATCCATTACTGTTACGGCATCGATAATGGTCAGGGCAGGATTCAGGAATTTGTATATTTCAATGAGCAGTTCGCAAAACTCGTCGGCATTTTTGCCTTTCGCAAAGTGCCAAAGGGCTTTTCGCTTGCCGGAACAGCAGCCGAACATATTCTTAACTGCAAATGTCGCTACCAACTGCCGGTGTGTTTTGAGCTTCGGCATATTTATAATAACATCGGCATCGAGCGCAACTGAACTTATACCGACTTTGGTGTTGTGTATTCCTATCTGACATTTTCTTGGTTTGTTAAGCTGTTTTATCGGCACGGATAATCTCTTCAGGGCCTCTTCCAGTTTTAACGCCTTTATGCAGGTAAACACATTGCCCCAGGCTGGGGAGTCGCCAATGAAAGGCCTTGCACCGAAATCTTTCAAGAGCCTGGCGACCTCAAGCAGTACCGCCGGGTCGGTCTGGGTGGCATGGCGGCGGGACCTTGGGGCAATGAAATTCGGCTTAAGCAGGACGGTGTCACCCCGTGTTACAAATTTCTCCAATCCGCCGAGGAGTTCGAACTGTGTTGCAATCGCCTGGGCGATTTTGGCTTTACTGTAATCGCTGCATCGAGTTAGTGTCACCGTTGGCTTGGGCATACGGCGGCTCAGTCAATTATCCTCGTACAAACGAGCAGGAACATTCTAACAGTTGGCCTGCGGCCGGGTCTACTAAAGAATAAACTGCCTAATGTTATTTGGTGGTCGATGTACTTTTCCGGTCCGAGCAAGACAAAGTCGCCGGGGCTCATTTTCAAGCCAAAACCGGCGGAGGTAAAAAGAAACTCCACCAATTTTGCGCGAGCGGCCAATTGCTGGGCGGGACTTTGTATTGGTGATGGAAATACCGGCTGGGCATTAACCCGGCATACACCTCTTGAGCCGGGGATTTTTTCAACTTTTATTCGCAGGGCAAGCTTGCCCGGGCCGATGGTCGTGCCTTCCATTGAACCGCTGGTTGAGATATAGAAAATGGTCTGTTCCTTATCTAATCTTGTGATAGTAAAGTCGTTGCTTTGGCCGTCGGGCAGCAATAGTGAAACTGTTTCTATTTTTCTACCGCCAGCATCACGCAATATATTGGCGATTTTATTCCACATTTGGATTTGGCCGAAGCCGACTAAAAATGAGTTGGCACAGAAGGCATCATAATCGTTAAATTTCAGTGGCTTTGCGTATAGCATCTGCCAAACATCATTCAGTGCGCTGATATTTTCGGCTGGCATTTCAAAAATATAGATGTTGAGATTTATTGTCTTTAACAGTTGGCCAGCAGGATGTTTTGCATCAGCAGGAGGCACTAAATCGCCAAGCTTGACCTGCTGCCATATAGGCTCATCTTTTTCAGGGGCATTACAGCTGGTGAGTAAGACGGCCGCGCAGCTGAAAACCATAATTTGGAAAAGCCGAATCATATTTAATTGATTATTGACTATTGACTATTTATAATTGATTGTTAATCATGGTCTTTTTCAAAACTCGATAGTAAATAGAAAATAGAAAATAGTCAATCGCAAAAAACTTGGGGAATAGTGTAACGGTAGCACGACTGACTCTGGATCAGTTAGTTCAGGTTCGAATCCTGGTTCCCCAGTGATTCGACTATCTACTTGTAGATAGTCGAATCATCCTGAGCGACCGAGCAATAGCGAGGGAGTCGAAGGACGCCAAGATTATGTGGTTTGTCTATATTATCGAATGCTCTGACGGCCGATTTTATACGGGAGTAACGGATAACGTAGAAAGAAGATTCCAACGACATAAAAGTGGTCAAGGCGGCCGTTTCACAAATAGATCTGGCGTGCAAAGGTTGCTTTATCACGAAAAATTCTCTGCTCGGGCTGATGCACTCAAGCGAGAGGCACAGTTAAAGGGTTGGACAAGAAGAAAAAAATTGGCACTGATCCGTGGCAATTTAGAGTTGCTCAAGAAACTTTAACCAATATGGACAATCAGTCGCACTATTTCACATGCCAGGGAAAACCAACACTGGTCAGGGCGAAGTTAACGTAGCCCGAAGATTCTATTATACCAAGCCGAATCAGTCTTCATCGCTGTTTTCTTTCTTGCGTTTTCTTAGCCGGTGGGTTTTGGGTACATACATATCATGGTACCATGGTAGCCAGTTCGGATCGTCTTCTCCCCCTGGTGCTAATTCAGGGTCTATTCTGTGTAGTGCTAATCTCGCCGCTCGACGCACATCTATGTCTGATACGTCAGTGGTTCGCCAAAGCTTTTGGAGGTGAGGGATAATGGATTTGTCCCCTATTTTCCCTAATGCCTCGGCGGCCTTCTCACGAACATACATCGATTTGTCACTCATGGCTTTGACTAAAGTGTGTGCCGCATTCAAGTCCCGTATTTCACCGAGGGCTTCGGCTGATGATGATCGGACACCTGAATCATCATCCTCCACCGATTTTATCAAAAGCGGTGCTGCTCTTAGGTCACCTATTCTACCCAAGGCTTTGGCCGCAGATTGACGAACACCTGAATCCTTATCTTTAAGGGCTTCTATCAAAGGCAGTGTTGCTCTCGGATCTTTTATTATGCCTAAAGCTTCAGCTGCGGATCGTCCTATGTTTGAATCTTTATCCTCGAGTGCCTTCACTAAAAGCTCCACTGCTCTCGGATCGCCTATTCTACCCAGAGCTTCGACTGCAGATTGCCAAACACTTGAATCTTTATCCTCCACAACTTTGATCAAAGGTTGTATTGCTCTCTTGTCACCTATTCTACCCAAGACCTCGACTGCGGATTGCTGAACACTTGAGTCCTCATCTTTCAAGGCTTTTAGTAAAGGCTTTATGGTGGGTTTGCCAATTCGGACTAAAATTTCTATGGCATCTTGACTAACCTCGTCATTCGTTGCACCGAGCAATTTGATCTGAGCCTTTATGTTCCTTGATAAGTAGATTCTCCGCCGTAGCCAAATACCCGAACCGATTGCTAATCCGAGGCTAAGTAAGTAAAGCCAAACTTGATTGTTCATTCTTCCACTGCCTTTCAGAATGTTATTCGGTCACTTATATAAATTCTACTTGTTTTATTACTGTAAATCAATATTAGTAAGAGAGATATCTTTGCTGTATAAGCTTGACAACAATTACCACTTCGAATCTTGATTCCCAATGTATTTTACCAATCAAATTCTGCCACAACAGGCGTGTGGTCACTCGGTCTGTCTTTAGTTCGTGGTTCTTTGTCTATGCAGCAGGCGGTGCATAATTTTGCCAGCGGCTGCGTAGCCATAATATGGTCTAATCGCCAGCCGAGATCTCGTTTGAATGAATTTCTCAATCTGTAGTCCCAGAATGTATATTGCCCCGCCTCTTTGCAGTGCATCCTGAATACATCCACAAATCCCCATTGCATAATCTTTTCCAGTTTTTTATGAACCTCCGGATGAAAACACACGTGTCCTGATAATCCTTCTGGGTCGTAAACATCTATCGGTTCCGGAGCGATATTAAAATCGCCTACCCAGAGAACCAGATCGGTTGGCTTGAAATTCTTATCGAAGAATGTGAGCAGGCGATTAAACCAGTTTAGTTTGTATTCGAACTTTTCAGACTCAGGCAGGTAGCCCTGTGGCACGTAGCTGTTGACAATCGAAATGCCGTTTACCCCGTTAGAAAGAAAGCTCCGTCCTGTCCGCTGCGGCGCCTGTCGCGACGTGTCGCAGACACGGCGGGCATCGCGACGAGTTGGCCCCCGCCCGAGCTTTCTAACGGGCTTTATCTCCGCTCTTATAAGCCGTGCTTCATCTTTCGGCTCATCATCGAAACCGAATTTAACGTCTGATATTTGGCTTCTGCTGAAAATTGCTACGCCGTTATAGCTTTTTTGCCCTTTGAAGACATATTTATAGCCGCTGTCACTAAACGCATCGACAGGGAAATCGGCATCCTGAACCTTGGTTTCCTGGACACATAGGACGTTCGGCTGGTGCTCAGTGAGCCACCGAAGCACTATGGGCAGACGAGCACGTAGGGAATTGACGTTAAAGCTGGCGATTTTCATTTAAGCTATCTTTAGCATAAATTGTTGTGAATTTAATTATTTGTCCGATAGTATTATACGGACTTGCCAAATGCGATAAATCGTATTTGGTAAGGTCGCCAGGAGCATATATAATATTATCAAGATATTTATGGTTTTCTACGAATATCTTCGAATATTGTTGTTGAGCTAAACTTATCAGCAATAAAAGGGAGTTTAAGAAGATGGTAAAAAAAATAATCTTGTATGTTGCTTTAATTATCCTGAGCTTTTCGTTAATAAGCTGTCAAACCGTCCAGGGTTTAGGCGGCGATATTAAGTGGACCGGTGAGAAAGGCGCTGAACTCTTGGGAGGAGAATAGCATAATTCGCCTATTTAGTTGCATGGGATTCTATTTTACGGCGCCTTCAAAAATTAAGGTCTATGGCCTTGCGCAGGTTCTTCAATGGCGTTTTTTTTAGATTTGGTCTTGATGAATATACTTTTTATCATTGTTGGTTTCTTAACTGCTTGCTCTGTTGTTTCGGCTTGCCATAAGGCGGTTCTTTCCTGTGATATATCTGTGGTTTCAGCGATACTTTCGACTATGGCCAACAAGCTCAGCAGGAAGCTGAGTATACTCTCTGCACCTTGGTTGGAATTAATGCCGCCCGACATAAGGCCGTCACTGCATCCTTTGGTTCTAAAGTCATAGAGCGGAATATGCAAATCGTTTTCACCGAGGAACCAGTCAAAGGCTTTTCTCTGAAGGGTTAAATATCTGCTGTTTTGTGTTGCGTCATAAGCGGCCCTTAGCATCATAACTGTACTTGCAACCTCTATTGGCTGCTGGTCAAATGCAGCCCTTGTCTTTCCACGCTCATACCATCCTTTGCAGCCGATAAAGCTGAAATGGTCACCATTGAAAGTATTTGTCAGCAGGAATTCACACGTTTTTTCTGCAACTTTGAGGTATTTATTCCCGAGTGTGGACCCGGCAACAAACAGGGCATACGACAAAATGGCATTGTCATAAGTTAGGGTGTCCTCAAACCACTGCCAATCAGGGAATTTATTTTCTTCGTATTGAGCTAAAAGACCGTCTGCAGCTATTTCCAGCTGCCTTTTGATGTCGCTGGCTCCGGGGAACTGCTTGAGATAATCATTCATGCCAAGTATCGAATATGCCATGCCCCTTGGATACTGCTTTTCCACATATCCTGCGGACCTATCAAAGCGGTCTTTGATTATCGGTAAATAGGATGGCGAAGGCGGTTTTGCCATAACTGTCCCCAACGCCCACAATAATCTGCCGAGAGCATCGCTGGCAGGCTCATCCTTTAGCCAGCTTCGGTCAAAATTCATAAAGTTTCTCACTGAGCCGTCACTATTTTGGGAATGCAGGATAAAGGACAGATATGTATTAAGAAGCTGGAGAGCTTGCGGCTCAGGGTACTGGGTATAGTACTTGGTCATTGCAATTATGGCCCTTGCGTTGTCGTCCGTGCAGTAGCCGTATTTGCGATTTGGGACCGTGAATTTGGCGTGCTGGTACAGGCCTGTATCATCCGTTAGTTTTTTGAGGTGAGTTAGTGATGGCTCAGGCATCTCGATGCTTGAAATTGTTTCCGCTGCTGCTGGTATGGTTTTGGTGGTGATTCTGACCGGCGGTGGCAGGTGTTTTGCGTTAAATAATTTCCAATAGGTCTGGCCTATTTTGGGCCAGGTTCTTGACCTGCCATATTCGTATGCCTTTCTTCGCAACGAGTAAAACAGCGAATAATTCCGAAGTATTTCCACGATTACTTCGACCATTTGTTTCGAATCGCCGAATCGCACCAGCTTACCTCGGCCTTTGGCCAGCAGCTCCATAGCTGCCCAATAAGGGGTAGAGACAACTGCTTTGCCTGTACCGACCGCAAAGGATAACGTGCCGCTGGTCAATCGTTCCTTGTTTAGATATGGAGTAACATAAATGTCGGTTGCACATAAAAAGTTATGAAGTTCTTCATCATCTACGAATCTGTTGTGAAAGATGACATGTTTCTGCAAACTCAATTCTTTTACTATTTGCTGCAGGCTGAATCTATAAGATTCGCCCTCCTGTTTTAATACAAATGGATGTGTCATCCCCAGGATTATGTATAAAACGGACGGTTCGGCTTCGATTATAGCAGGCATAGCCTTGAGCATAACCTCTATTCCTTTATCTCTGTTGAGCAGACCGAATGTCAAAATGGTTCTTCGGCCTTCTATACCGAATTTGTGCTTGTAGTAGTAGTTGTCAACGAAAGGTAAATCCGGTATCCCATGGGGTATCAGTAGAACTTTTTTGCCTGCTATGCCGTAAGTGTCCCGCAGCATATCAACGCCGCGTTCATTCATAGTGATTACTTGGTAAGAAGCTTTGCAGACGTCCACCAATGACTTGTGGTAGGCCGGGTTTGGGTCATCAAGTACCGTATGCAGGGTTGTTATTATTGGTGCCTTTAATCTGTTGAGCAGTAGGCTCAGATATGAGCCGGCTTCGCCGCCGAATAAGCCGAACTCGTGCTGGACAGATACCACGTCAACGTAACTGAAATTAATGTAATCGGCGGCGCAAATATAATCATTTTTTACTTCTTGTCGGATTTCGAACTTTACAGGGTTGTTGTATTTCAACTCATTATCCGACCGCATCGCGACTACCAACGGTTCGAACGTACCTTTGGCAGATAATGCGGCATTTTTGATAAGGTCCGAGGTGAAAGTCGCAATTCCGCATTTTCTTGGTGGGAAAGATGAGATAAACGCCACTTTTTTCGTGGTGCCTTTTGCCATCCGTAACAATCCTTTTTGAAATTAGATGGAAAGTAAGCACTTTCATTTTAAGGGCAGCGGTTTAACCTGTCAAGCAATTTGGGCGCTGGGCTTGAATGTAAAACATGTTTTTGCCGGATGGATGAGTTGAGTGGGCATTGTCGGTGGTAAGAATAGTGCTAAATTAGTAAAAATTTTCGATTTTTTGCTAATTTTTCGGTTTTTTGTAAACAAACATTGATAATTCTATGTAATATACTACTAATATGATAGGAATATATGGGAATTAAGTTATGAAACTCTCGACTCGGATCAGATATGGGGTAAGGGCTATGTTAGAACTGGCTGCAAACCAGAGCAAGGAGCCTTTGCGGATTAAGACCATTGCACATCGGCAGGGTATATCCGTCAAGTATCTCGAACAATTAATGGCCATGCTCAAATCAGCAGGGTTTGTAAGAGGTATTAGGGGCTCCAGGGGCGGTTATATCCTTGCTAAACCTGCGAATCAGATTAAACTTAGCGATGTTTTTGAGGCTCTCGAGGGCCCTGTAACCACCGTCGAGTGCCTTGAAAATGAAAATTATTGTGCAAGAGTTGCTGATTGTCTAACAAGGCAGCTCTGGGTAGAGGTGCAACAGGCAATTATGAACGTCCTGCAGTCGGTGACTTTGCAGGATTTGGTGGATAGGGCAAAGGATAAAAGGACCTTAAATTATCAGATATAAACGGATGAAGGACAAATTATGAGTGCTATATTCGAAAATATAACCTCAGCGGTTGGGTTTACTCCTTTGGTGCAAATCAATAAGCTCGGCTC
>CAZTWR010000076.1:0-8382 GCA_964618055.1 uncultured Pirellulales bacterium
TCCCAAGGAACCTTAATACCCTTGCGAGAAGTTTAATAACTTCGGGGCCGTATTTATCAATCTGCTTGAAGATTTCCTTGATTACATGGATAATTAAAAGACCTACTTCTGATTTGGTTTTTGGAAGAGTGATTTTCTTTGCCATCTTTTGTCCTTTCTAAAATCTTAAAAGTAAACTTTGAATACGCTTGCCATAATATCGCTTTAAGTTTTGTCTTCCTGTAATTTATCATTATCAAATTCAGAGTTTATTTAAGCTTTACCTGCGAGTATTTCATATCGGTGGAGTCCATCACACGGATATTATCGGGAGTCATTTTAATTATGACGTAGTCCGGAGAAGCGGGGTCGGAGATGTGGTCTTTCAAACCCGGGACGGCCTTATACAGCCAAAGCTTTTCGGCGTTGTTGGTACTGATGGTGCAAGTGCCTGCGATGCGGACGTGTCTGCCGGTAGAATCGCAGAAACAGTATTCGGCATAAGGGACTTTTCCAAGCTGAGCGACTTTGTCGGAAGAAGCGAATGTCGCACACAAAAATTCGTTATCCTTCCAAGCGAGGCCGCCCATCGGCCTTACGCCGACCTTTTGGCCATCGGTGGTAGCCAAAAACCCCCAGCCAACCTGTTTTATGAATTGCTTTACTTCTTCGAGGTTCATATTAGTTCTCCTTTCGCTTTTTGGTGCGATTATATGTTAGAACAATAGAAAAGGCGAGAGAGAAAGATGGGGGGTTTCATAAGGGATGCAGCATTAGATGTTTTCAGTGGCGAGAGCCCTACCGAAGCGGAGAAAGTAGAGCCGTTGAGCAGTTGAGCGGGAGGAAGGATATAGAATATAGAAGTAATGCGGAGGCCAGATCCCTCCGCTCGGCCTTCGGCCTCGGTCGGGATGACAGAGGGGGTTATGCTTCGGTCGGGATGACAAAAGGGTGTTGTGGCGGAGGGCACGATTGGTTCGACCCCGCTTTGCTAAAGCTACGCAGGGCAGGCAGGCTCACCACAAAGAGGAAACATACGGTGGTACGCAGGAGAAGAATTCCCCTGCCGCGAGCGGCAGGAGTAAACAACGCCGGAGGATGGTGAGGAAAAGAGGTGGATTTTTCTTAAAAAAATCTTTTGACAGGCCAATTGGGTCTTGTTAATTTACATAGTGGTGCTGAGAGTATGAGTCCAGAGGCCGCTTTGAAATGATGCAGGAACCGGATGAGTGTAATTAAACAATGTATTTGCGGTAAGTCGAAGGATTCTGGCTTTTAGGAGGAGGATAAAATAAGGATGTGAAAATGGGGCGGCTGGGGGAAATAACTAAGCAATGCCCCCTGCCGTGTTGTCAGGCAAAGGATTGTTAGATTGCTTCGGGGACCCTTTCCTATGAAGAGATAATGTTTTTTTGTTCTGTTACATAGGGAAGGAAGGGTTTTTAAAGCTTCACTTGTGCCTGCTGATATAGTTAGCTGTTGTCTTTATGAAATTAAAAAAAAGAAAACCTTCCGGCCGAGAGAAAGATGAAGAATCTATAAAGCTTCTTGAGCAGCTAAGAGAAAAATTATACTCGGATGATGTTTCGACTGCTCGCCGTGCTGCTTTTAATCTGTCCTGGATGCAGGAAGACGGTCTGGACATCCTAAAAGAAGCTTTGTTTGGTGATTCGCCGAATACAGCAAAAACTGCAGCTGCCTACGGTCTAAGGAGTATGCACGGCAGGATGAAGAAAATAGCCTTAAACGTTTTAGAGCAAGGCCTTAAACATCGTAAAACCGGTATTAGAAATGCATGTAGTCGTGCTTTATCATTAGCAAGCCAGAGGACGCGAGGAAAATCTCCTTCAAAAAAGCCGTCAAAATCAAGAAAGCTCGAAATCAGAGGAATTCCACGGAAAAGCACGCTCCGGGGAAAGACTCGTACGAAACGGATGCACAAACAAAACCGTCGAACGTAATGTTTCTGTTTGGTAATCAATGGCTAAGCCATAAATTGCCACTGCATATTTGACAACCCCACGACCTACCAGCACGGTGGAACAGATGGGCGGGAAAAAATCAATAAAAAAAGGAGACGGCGACCCCCCCATTTATATTTCAAACTGGCTGGCCAGCACGTCTCCCAACAGAAGAAGAGGAGAAGTAAATGCTTATTTATTCGAAGCTATTCAGAGACATAAATGCCTGTTTGCACGCAACCCCTTTGCATAAAGTATACTTTATTTATGTGGGACAGGCAAGAAAGGAAAGCAAAAAAATTTATCTTTTACAGCACAACCTCGGGGGACTAGGCGTAATCACCGCCCCGTGAACCTTAACACAGTCAAGATGCCTAAAAGGCCAAGCAGTAGCAATGCGGCTCTCAATATTCGCATAAGCTGCGTTCTGGGCTCCACAACCCGCCATATAAAGGCCCAAAGCGCTGCAATTAGCCCTATGCGTAAAACAAAGGATATAATGCCTCTAAACATAAACACATTATAGCCTATTTTAACAAGCTGGGTCAAGCGAAAATAGCCTATTTTAACAGGGAAGGCCGACTAAAAATGAGAGGCCCACAAGGCAGCAGCTAACCCACCGTTGGCATATTGCCTTTTAGCAGTTCAGGGGCTGGCAAAAGGTTTTTTCAGCCTCACACAACTCGCGGTCTGGTAAGAACAAATAAGAACAAAGACGATACAAAAGCCGCTAAATCTCGCACAAAAACTCTCAGAGGTGTTTCATAGCTGCGGTATGGTTGATTAATGGCTGTATCAATGCTAAAAAGGCGGTTTTTGCGATATTTTTGTTGGAGGCTTTAAATACGTAGATTTCTTGTGTGAACAATATTTCTGAGTATTTAGGCATAAATTCTAAAGTAATTTGAAAACATACGCCGAAAAGCCAAGATGTCGATAATCTTTTTGTTTTCGTAATTAATACTCAATTTAGGAGAATTAATGATGCATTTTCTGGAAGAATTGAAAAGATGGCTTGGTGAGATTACTGAAATTTCCTTATTGCTGATTGCCCTGGGAATCGCAATTGAAATTCTTTTTGGCAATACAGTTCCTTTTTTTGGGGGTGTTGTTGCTAATCTCACCGCATTACTTAAGATGCTGGGCGACAACGGGCTTGTTGGTTTGATTGCGTTGGGTATTATTCTTTTCCTGTTTTACAGAAAGAAAGCCGTCGCATAGAGTCATACGTGGTTCCCGTCCTCAGAAGGGACTCAGGCTAAGGTTTTTGAGTAAAGAGGCCATCTGACCCTCTGAGCACGGTATCGACCGGCCTCAAAAACCCTATAGACGTTAAATTCGGTTCATTCGCTGGTGGTGGAGCCTTTCTATATGCCCATCTCTGGGGCTATTACGTCCGTTTTTTAGTGCTCAGCCAGGTTGTGATGGTAAATTTGTCGCTTTTTTGCTTAACTTGGCTGAAACTTATTCCGATACAATACTCGAAAAGTGCAAAAATCATATTTGGATTAAGGTTAAACGGAATAACTAAAATGGGAATTCAAAATTTCTCAGAAGATGTTCTTCTCGCTGATTTGCCATTTAAAGAACCGCAAATAGGGAATGAGCTCAAAAGCCTTAATGAAATCATCAGCACCCGAAGTGACTGTGATGTGGTGGTTGATTTTTCCAAAGTTGAGATAATAACCTCTTCAAATATCAGTAATTTCTTAGCCCTACGTTCGTTGCTGCGTGAGCACGGTCGCCAGCTTATCCTCTGTAGCGTTTCCGCTCCGACTAAAGGCATTTTTACAGTAGCCGGCCTTGATGCGGTTTTCGAATTTGCCAGTGACAAATACGCCGCCTTAGCAGCTATACAGCGCGCCAAACCAAGCGGTAAGCCCACACACGCCCACCCTTAGTAAAATAGAGCAGCGTGGTTTTCATTGTTTGCTCATAGACTCTTCGAGCAAGACTTTGGCAGCCTGCTTTATATTCTGCCACAGTTTCAATTAGACAGCTGCTATTTCAACCAAACCAGCGTGTAGTTTTTGCGCTTGCCTTGAAGGCTGTTTTGAGTTATACCAATCACAGTTAAAGATTGCCGACAAAATTGCGCTAACACTGTCTATAGAAGGCTGGATTCCTGCTTTCGCAGGAATGACAAAAGGCGATGGGCAGTTTTGTTATAAGCTCTAAATAGAATCGGTGTCACTGTCTTTTAGTAATCAGCCCACAACGGTTAATACTATGAGAGTAAATATCGAAAATTGCGTTTTAGAACTTCTCGAAGGCGATATTACGGAAATGCAGACTGAGGCCATCGTCAATGCCGCCAATGCCCGGTTGATTCTTGGCGGCGGTGTAGCAGGGGCAATTAGAAGAAAAGGCGGCCCAAAAATCCAGGAAGAATGTAACAAAATAGGAGGAACATTTGTAGGCGGGGCCGTTAAAACTACCGCCGGGGATTTGAAGGCAAAGTATGTGATTCACGCTGTCGGGCCTCGAATGGGAGAAGGCAACGAAAATGAAAAGCTGAAAAACGCAACGGTAAACTCGCTGAAACTGGCTGATGAAAATAATATAAAAAGCATCTCTTTTCCAGCAATCAGCACGGGAGTCTTCGGTTTCCCAATCCAAAGATGCGCCGAAATAATGCTGCAAACAACTATTGATTATCTCAAAGGGCGAACCGGCTTGGAAAAAGTTATCTTTTGTCTCTTCGGCCGGGACAGCTACGAGGTCTTCGAAAAACAGTTAAAATTGGTAACTGGTAATTGGTAACTGGTGATTGGTTAAATGAAGGTGATGGTTTTAGACAGCATTCGTCCTGTTGAAGAGAGGCCGCTGAGGCCAGCTGATTTGCCAATTCCGAAGCCGGCGGAGAAAGAGATTTTAGTTAAGGTCTCAGTCTGCGGAGCTTGCCATACGGATTTGGATGAGGTTGAGGGCAGACTAAGGCCGGCGAAGTTTCCGATAGTTTTAGGCCATCAGGTGGTTGGCACCATTGCGGATGTGGGAAAAGCAGCAGGTAAATTCAAGATTGGTGAGCGTGTCGGGATTACGTGGCTTTACTCGGCTTGTGGCAAGTGCAATTTCTGTCAAAGAGGCAGCGAAAACCTCTGTGAGCAGGCCAAATGGACCGGTAAAGACGCCGACGGAGGCTACGCGGAATATATGGTCATCACAGAGGATTATGCTTACAGGATACCTGAGAGATTCTCAGACGCGCAGGCAGCGCCGCTTTTATGCGCCGGCGTAATCGGATATCGCACTCTCAGATTAGCTGAAATCACCGATGGCCAAACTATCGGCCTGTTTGGCTTCGGGGCCTGCGCCCATATCGTAATCCAAATAATCAAATACAAATTCCCTAACAGCGCTGTTTTTGTCTTCACCAAAACCGCTGAACACGCAAGGTTAGCCAAAAGTCTCGGTGCCGTTTGGACAGGCCGTTCCGGCGACCAGCCGCCTGCGAAATTAAACAAAGTAATGGATTTTACGCCGGTTGGAGAGTGCGTCCGTGATGCGCTGGCTGTTTTAGATAAAGGCGGGCGATTAGTTATAAATGCGATTCGCAAGGAGACAGCCGTGCCGGAACTGGATTATGCCAAGTATCTCTGGCTTGAGAGGGAAATAAAAAGCGTTGCTAACGTTACCCGACGAGATGCTGAGGAATTCTTACCGTTAGCCGCTCAAATCCCAATAGTTCCGACCATCGAGGAATTCCCACTGGTCCAGGCCAACGAAGTCCTAATCCGGTTGAAGCGTTCCAAACTCCGCGCCGCTGGTGTTTTAAGGGTCCGTGAATAAAAAACTTTAAGTCTTATCGAGTTCATAGCACCGCTGACATACTTCTTCTATTTTAGGGAAACCAAGGTACATCATACCCCCTTAAGGATAATTCATCGCAGGTTATGTAATCCGGCCAGGCTGGTCTAACACCAATAACAGCAGTATGGCAAGCTCTGAATTTTTCTCGTTTTTTTTTGACAGGCGGCGGCGTTCTACATAAAATGAATAATGCTTATGGGACTTTGAGTCGCGAAGATACTTCTGCCTTTCTCTGATGGTGAGTCAAGAGCGTCCATAAAGCATGGAGGAGGTTATGAAGAGCCAATGCCTATTGGGCGGGGTGTTGGGGGCGGTAGTATTGGTTTCGTTAACGATTCCAGTAAGGGGAACACCCGTAGTATATTATGAGGGCAAAGAAGCTGGCGGTCCAAGCGAGATGCGATATGCCTATCGAGTTGATGCAGAAAAGGAAGAGTACGGTATAACAGAGTTCCGGGTGGCAACCGGTGACCTGGACCTCAAGAATTATATGAATGTAGTGAAACCAGATGGGTGGGAGTTCGGCATCGGTGACGGCGTGTATCTGGGGTGCTATGGGGGGTATACTGATATCGGAGGGGTCGCGACCTTACTTAAGCACGTTACCACTCAAAGCGTTGTCTGGTGGACCAAAGACCCAAAATCTGCCATCACCAAGCCCTTTACATTCGGGTTCAACCACAGCGCCGACCCCGGAGATGCTGCTTGGTACATGGTAAATCAGAAACCGGACACTTTCTGCGAGGCATCTGCAGAACCTGTCGGGATGGGTTATGGGCCGGTGCATGGTCCCGGTACCACTGATATTCCTGAACCGGCCACAGTTTTGTTGCTCAGTTTAGGTGTGGTAATGCTGAGAAAACGCTGATACCTTTTTTTACAATCTTTCATAACTCTAAATCCCGCAACAAAAAAAGCAACACGCGGAAAATTTTTTTTAGCCATTGTCCGATAAAAAACCTTTCCGCTTCACCCAAGTTCTCCATCGACTTCCTAAACACCGTTTTGCGGTTTTTTGGCTGAACTGAAATACCTCTTATGGTATAATATTACTAACACTTGAGCGGGGACGTGATATGAGAGTACTTCGGTTTATACGGAAATGGTGGTTTGAATTGTGGCGGCTACGCTGGGACTTACCGAACGGCATTGATTCACATAAATGGGAAAACAAAATTGAGATTTACAGAAGTTTATCGAAGAAGCATTCCTGAATCCCTGAGCTAAAAGACCCATCCTGAGAGTAATCGGAAGCCGACCATGCCTTTGCTGTCTGGTCTGGGTGCGGTGGTGCTGAGAAGGAAACATCAACAACTTTTGAAAATACACGGCAACCAAAGTGATGCCTTGTCAGTCCTTCGACTCCACTCTCGTCGGGGCGAAGCGCCCCGCCGTAGCCCGACAGGATGGTGAGTTTCGTCGAACCATTATCGGCAGCGGATGAGCTGGTTGCTGTCGAACCGGACGTGAGAGACATTCTTTTTCAGGTCATCGACAAAACGCAAGCCGTCTTTCCAATAACCAGCAGTTGGTTTCAAATCCGAATGAAAACCGGCAAAATAGCGGTTTATGTTGTCAACCAGAAGCTCCCTTAGATATTTGCTGACCATTGACGCCAGAGAGACAGGGAAAAAACGCTCATCGGCGCCAACTACAAAATGCAAGCGCATCTGCCTGCCATCAGCCTTTAATTCATAGCTGCTGGCCGCTGAGCTCTCGCGGAGGATTTTCAATTCCATATCCGGAAACATTCGCTGCAGGTTCCTTCGATATCGGACCCGCCCCCCCTGCCTATCCACTATAATCTGTAGATAGTCACCTGCAAAATTATCAAATGCGTTCTTTATAAGCTGCGAGGTAGTGGTGAAAAGAACGCTGGCTTTGTTTTTCACGCTGCCGACCATTTTGTTGTAATATGCAACATCTAAACAACAGCTTTTAAGCCCCAGCAGTTCGATGCCGTTCGAGGCAAGGTCCTCTTTCAGCACCGATGAGGCAATTGCCATATCGGTAGCATCGGCCGAAAGACGATAATCGGCTATATCCCTGTGCCACGGATAATCATTTAATCGCTCGATACAATCCGGAGACAGCAGTGCCAGCAGCTCAGTCAAAGTGGCTGGCTTTTTACCAAGGCATCCGAGGCACGCTAAAACAGCTCGTTCAAGGTGCTTGATTCCCTTTCGCTTGCTGTAAGCCTTTTTGCTATCGGTAATGAGCAGTCGGCCTGCAAGATGCTTTCGCGTATTGGCGACACTTTTTCTTAAAATCTGCCAGAGGTCGGCTGTCAAAAAATGATGGGGAAGCAAAAAGGTGCTCGATGATACAACCAACGGCCCGAGGAGCGGCCCGAAGCCGGCTTCATCAATCCCTGTCAAAACAACCATCCGTGTAACGCCCTTCCATGTAAACTATCCCAGAATTCCGATTATTTTTCCCGTAACTGCCCAAAACTGCAAGATAATTCTCAAAAATCCATCCCGGCCGGGCTTGGCCTGCCTGCACTGAGTGATTGGGGCTTTTGAATCCGCCTTCGCCATTCTACTTCGCTGAAGCTACGAAGAAACCGGCTACGGCGGACAAGATTGGGTTTGATTGGGTTTGTTTGGGTTTGTTTTGCCATCGTCAA
>CAZTWR010000077.1:0-8316 GCA_964618055.1 uncultured Pirellulales bacterium
CAGCTCTGAAAAAGATGAGCAAAAAAGTCAACCGTGGTGTCCGCAACTATGTTGATGAATATGTTTTGAAAAATAATAAGCGGATTTACCTTTTAGCTGAAGGGCGGTTAATTAACCTTGCGGCCGCTGAAGGTCATCCTGCAAGTGTAATGGATATGAGCTTTGCGACGCAGGCGTTAGAGGCGGAATATGTGATAAAAAAACGGGGCAAGCTCGCTGTTGCGGTCCACGATGTTCCGATGGAAATAGAGCAGCGAGTGAGCAGGCTGAAAATGAAATCAATGTTGATTGAAATAGACAAACTTACGCCGGAACAAGTCGTTTATCTTGCCAGCAGCGGTGAAGGGACGTAGCTCGTTGCTCGTCGCTCGTGAGGCGGGGCATAAGTTGCGGGTGACGACGAGGTGAGTTTATGAATAATAAAGAGACTGAAAAAGCGCCCATAGTGGCGTCAAAGTCTTTTATGGCAGTCGGCCCTACGCTGCACTACAGCCATGAAAATGTTCTGAGGTGCTGGCTGCTTGCTGTTATGGCCTTTGGAGTCAGCTGCTCTTTCTGGTCGAAAATACTTAGCGGCTCGTTCTGGTCGTTTAACTTTCAGGCCGTAACCTCTCCCGAGCTTTGGTATCTGTGGCAGTCTGTCGTAACGGGCCTTAGCATCTTTGAATATCCCTGGCAGATTCTTGTTTTAGGACTGCTTATGGGCATTTTGGCGATTGTGCCGGTGTTGATATCGCAGCTTATGAGCTTTCGCTACAGTCTGCCTTTTATATTGCTGGTGTTTTTTGTAGCTAATTTGCCGGCCTTTGCAGTTTGCCTTTTGGTGAGCTGTATTGCTGTGGCGTGTCGTCCACTTCGTTTTCGTTCGCGCTTTATTGCGGTAGTATTATGCACAGCGCCGCAACTTGCTTTTTGGGCCTACTTCGGCGGTGTAAGGGGGGTAGAGCCTATTAAATGGGGATTTTCTTTTACGCCGTGGATTTGTGCTGGGCTTATCGGTTTAGGTATAGCGGGATTAGTTCTTGGGATAGGCCATTTTACGCGTTATCGGCCGGGCCTGGTCTGGGTTGTTACCTCTATCTTCCTTCTATTGGCTATCGTGACTTTTGAAATAAGGATAGGATTTGGCGAGTTAGATTATCAGCTCTATGTGGCCAGGAATGACCCGGAACAGACAAGCGAATTTCACGACCATAGTATAACCGAAGCCTTAGACGAAACTCTTACAAATCCTGTTGTAAGAAAATATTTGGCGGGTTTCTTTTATCCTACCGAACCAATACCGCTGCGTGCAGAGTTGAAAAGGGAAATCCAGATTCAGTTAAGTCAGGACCGTTGGCCAAGCTGGTTTATAGTGCCCCAAGAGCTGAAGTATCAGGTGAAAAGACAGAAACTTGTCGAGCAGTACGGCTTATTTATAAGCCGGCGCTCCAAAAGCCGTCGAATGTCCATAGCGCTTTACTATAAAGCACTTCTGAGCGAATACAGCCCGGATATTGAGGTCCTTGGGCAGAAAGAAGTGTTGCATTTTTACAATGATTACCCCTATGAAAGGTCACGGGAAATCTGGTATCGGCTGTACAGGGAATTCGGTGATAGCCCTGAATCGCTCGAGGCACGATGGCGTATTGCAAAACATTGGGCTGGTCAGGGTAGATTTGAGCAGGCAGATGAGCTTGTTGCTGAGGCACAAACTATGATTGCCGAGCAGTTGAAACTGCTCGAAAAAGAACAAACACAAAATGAGACGTTCTTTAGCCCATTTCGTCCACCGGCTGATTCAGCAATGACGGTGTTCAAATTAACCGAATTGCAAAGAAAGTTAAATCAGTTGCGCAATCTTATCAGCACAGAAAATCGAACTGGCGAGGTAGAATCAGCCAGACGTTTGGCGAAATTCGTTGTGCTGAATCCGCATGCCTCCGATTACGCCCAGCGTCTTGACGAGTTGCTCAAACAGATGGGTGACGGAGACCGGCTCCGTGACAATATTTTATTGGCCCAGACGAAACTCGTCGCCGATGAGCAGCTGCAGGCTGAAAACCTGGGTCAGCTACACAAAAAATTCCAGGATACCGATGGGGGGATGCAGGCATTATACGAACTGGCCCTTTTAAGGATTCATCTGTGGCGTCAGCGAAGTGGGTCGAATTTGGAACAGAAGAAAAAGTATTTGGCTGATGCAAGAGCAACTCTGACGAGCTTTATAGAAAAGTATCCCGACAGCTTCTGTGCCGAGCAGGTCAAAAAGAATCTTGATGACCTACCCATGAATTGATTATTTTTGATGTCTTTTCTAATACTACTCTGCGACCCCGCTCTGCGAAGCCCGCTGCGCAGGGCGAAGAAGAGAGTAGTGGTGTTCCGCTACGTAGCACGAGTCGCCAATTGTCTGCAGGGATTAAGGTTGACTTTTCTGCAGATTTTGCTATCATAAGAAGTAACAATTGACCGTTTTTTTTGCTTATTGCGTCTTTTTATTACAAAATCTTTAAGAAGAAAAGAAAGTAATAGAGTGCCGGCTTTCAACAGAGAGGGATTTCTTACCAAGGCTAAATTGCGTGCTCTGCTTGAGGTTTAGTGAATGGGAGCTGCTAACATACCAGATTCTGCCGGTGCAGATATGCGGAGAATTCTGCTGGTAGGCGATATTAAGGAAGCTTTTTTAGATGCCGATGCCCCCGCCGCTTTGCTTCGCAAAGCGAAGCAGCAGGGGTTGCCCTGTGAAGTACAGACCAATATGCTTGATGCAATCGAGATGGCAGCAAAGAACAGCTTTGCGGTAATCGCCGTTGTAATGTCCGGAATGTCAGCTAAATTAGCTTCGGCTCTGAAAGCCTTAAGGGAAGTAAATTGCGATGCGAAAATTATTCTTCTGGCGCAAGTGTACGAAGAGCCAGTGGCGATGCAGCTGGTTGGCTCGTCTTCCAACGGTAAAACTTTAGCGGATGATTATTTGATTTGTCCAATTCAGACAAATAAATTTTACGAATCCATTCCGCAAGGCGAGACTTCGCCGAAGGCGAGTATACCTGTCGGCAGGCGGCAGGGGACCAGATTGGGTGCCCCTGTTACTGTTGATGCAGCGAGGGAGAGAGTAAAGCAACTTGAGAGGCTGGCTACCGAGGATGAGCTGACGGGCCTGAAGAATAGAAGATATATCTGGGAATTTTCCAGGCAGATTATAGAACATTCCAAAAGTGAAAACAGGAGGGTGACGCTGCTTATTTTTGATATCGATAACTTCAAACATTACAACGATGTTTACGGTCATTTAGCCGGTGATGAAGTCTTAAAACAAGCTGCTGTTTTGATGCGGTGCTGCTGCCGTGGACACGATGTCGTGGGCAGAATCGGCGGCGATGAATTCGCTGTTGTTTTCTGGGACGACCCACGGAGAGGGCCATTTGCCGAGGAAAGCGAGAGGCGCTCGGCACTGGCTGACCATCCCAAAGAGGCGATTTTTATAGCAAAACGATTTAGAAAAGAATTAGGCAAAGCCGAACTGCATCTGTTAGGCCCGGAAGGTAAAGGGGTTTTGACAATAAGCGGCGGACTGGCGAGCTTTCCTCGTGACGGCTCAACAATTGGCGAGCTTTTCGGCCAGGCTGACAAAGCACTGCTGGAGGCGAAACGCAGCGGTAAAAACAGAATCTATCTGGTCGGCAGGTCAGAAAGCGACATTGCCGATGTCGAATAGGCGAATGGTAACTGGTGATTGGTAAATGGTAATTGGTAATTTGAGATGCTGGATGCGAGATGCTCGTGACTTGATTTACGATTTGTTTGGCTCCTTGGCTTTGGGGTGAAAACCAAATTTACTACGGGAAGCATTTAGATCTGCTTCCGCCTTAAACTCGAGGTCATACTTTACACGCGCAAGAGCAGCTTCTATAAAGGTTTGGTCTGGTCCGTAAGGTTGTCCACCTGTCAGCCGAAGCCATATCGAGTCGGTCAATTCTTTTGGCCAGATATCCCCACTTATACTCTGAACTCCGGTCAGCATATTGTCATGAATCGAAGTAAGAACCACATAGTATCTTTCGTACTCTTGCTCCCAACTGACCGGTCGCGGTAACTTCCCTAAGGCCCCTTGTGGCATAAGCGACTTGAGCGGATCCGGTCGTATTTGCTCAAGTGGTGGCCTCCAACAACCGAAAACTGCTTCCTGAGGCAAGCCAAGGCATTCCCACCATTTGACGCGAGTGTACACTCTGTTTGGTGGTCTCCTGTTAAGATTAGGTGGGGATTTAATCCATGCTTTCTTTCTCTGCTCCGGATTCAACTTGTCAAATTGTGCTTGTATCTCCGCCACGTCTTGTTCCTGCTCTGCGAGGACATTCTGAAGGTTTTGAAATTCCGCTGGAGACGTACCGTACCGTCGCACTAACATTTGCATTTTTTCTTTGTTTCTTTCTATGTATTTTCTAATCGCAGCTACCACGTCCAGAGCATACTTGGCGGGCATTTCGTATATGGGGCCGATGTCGCTACCCAAGTCGAACAAATAAAACCTGTCCCATTCCCAACCTTTTTTGGGTGGCTCTGCTTTCTCGTCCTGCCACGCTGGATTGCTTTTGACCTTCTGCCAGTGCTCTCTACGCTTTGTTTCTGCGTTTTCGTAGTCGCTTATATGCTGCGTCCATCTTTGTGCAAAGGGGTTAATCTGTCGGTGAAATTCGTTAAGATTATCAGTATCTATAATTAGGCTGTCAACTTCTGTGGCTACTTCTCCCAAAATTTTGTCCCATTCTGGATCTCTATTTCCGCTCGAATTCATTTTCTGGTTAACTCCGTTGCTATATTGTAATTTCTCGCCGCCAACCATCTCTCAATCCGCTTAATTTTGGCCTTTTCTATATTACGTATTCTACCTCTAAACAGCCTCAATGGCAATAATCTGCTTTGTTTTTCCTTGATTATCAGCACTGAATAAAGTAGGATTTCACAGGTCGATTCCGAGGAAATTCTGGAAGGGTTGGAAATGAAAAAAATAGTTAGTAGAGTTACTTTCGGTTTAGTCTTATTAGCAATAGTTTACTGGCTAATCTCAAATGAAATTTCAGACAAGCGCTCCAAAGTCCAGAAAAAGAAAGTCGAAACTGAAAAGCGTCTACAAACTGAAGCGTCTGTTGCGGATATGGCTGCTAAACACAATGCAGTCACAAATTGGGAACAAAGCTTCGACAAAAAAGATTTATTAGGTTTATTCAAGTCTACATACACCGTAGAAGTTGAAGACGCTTTAGTTAGAACCGACCACCGACCAATAATGCTTTTCGCTTCTGTAGCAGACGTTGGGAGAGAAACAAACAATTATTCAGTACATTTTTACAACTGGTTTGGTGCTATTCTTAGCGCTGACATTCACTTCGTTCTTGACTGCACGCCAGACCAAGTAAAAGAGATAATGCTTCATAGAACGGGTTTGTTTGAGAAATACGCTATAATCGCCCAAGTCTCTGAAGTTAAAAAGGTTAAACTTAGAGCGACGGTTTCTGCCGAGACCGATGAAGTTGTTCTTGAACCGTCTAATGTCTTTATAGCTAAAGGCCGCTGTTTAGACCTACTATTTGTTGATGATTACAAACTGTCAAAAGACCTTTTGGGGGCCAAGCCTGAATGAATCACAAACAGAAAATTTTTCTCTGGATTGGAATAGTATTCATTGTCTTGATGGGAGTTTTCCCGCCTTGGATGGTTACAGGGGGCGCACAAGGTTGCTTCCCTATGGGATACAGTTTCATATTAAATCCCCCAGATAAACTATGTCGAATAGATGCTTCTCACTTATGTATCCAGTGGGTTATGGTCACTGTTATAACTGCTGGTCTGATTGTTACCTTCAAAGACAAAAAGCTAAAAGAGCGCTAAACCACCCATGCTCTTGCTGCTCCACTTGGGTGTAGTGATGCTGAGAAGAAGGGGCGGTTAGTAAAATCAATCAAAAGCGCAGCAGGTTAAGAACAAAAATCCAATTTCTCAAAGATTTTTTACTCCTTCTCTCACATCAAGTTACGAGATTCGGAAAGCAAGTATCGAAAACCTTTTTCGCCTCAATCGCGCAGGTTCGCCCAATTAAGAAAGGGACATATTCTAAACATTATGAAAGACATGAAACAACAAAACACGGTTAATTTAGGCAGCTTTTATTTAAGCGATCGGTGTAATCTGCGTAATCTGTGTTTAAAAATAAACTTGCCGCGGCGTAGTCGTAGACGAAGCCGGGTCAATCAAAAATAACAAATTATGCAAAACAAACCCAATTTCTCAAAAAGTCAAGTGCTTGTAACACAAGTATTAACAACGAATTACAACGAAAAATTAACAATGGACACTTGGTCAAAACAAACCCAAACAAACCCAACCTGTAGTGAGCTTGTCGAACCTATTTCAAAAGGTCGGCGGGCTTTCGGATTGAAACGCTACGGGTTTTTGGTGAGGACGATGGTTTCGGTTGGGCCTCGGCCCGTTAGAGACTTTTCCCATTAGATGCTTTCTCCCCAAGCATAATAGTCTCTAACGGGCCAAGGAGTTTGTAGCGTATTCCCCGCCACCGAATCGTTCTGCATCGTTTTTCCTTGATTCGCCATTAAGAAAAGGATAGCATTTTTCTAAATCGATATCAGAGTAATTTTTGAAAGGGTAGAAAGATGAAAAGTAAATCAAATCTTGTCTTGGCAATCGCATTTTTATTTAATGTAAATGTGTCCTTCGCAAATGATAGAATCCCTTTTTGTAAAAGCCTCACGGTAGCGTCGGAAGCCAACGAAGTGATAATCACCATTCCAGGGAACGAACGGTTTGTTCTGTTGAAACTTTATGCCGATTGTGCTTCGAACCAGAACTGGTATTTAGATATTGACAATCAGGTCTTGTTGGCGGGGACTATCAGTGTCGATAGATGGACGGGAGATATCTTACATAAAACATATGTGCACGACTTCCCTGATTCTTGTGTGGTGGTTCCAGCAGGTAAAACACTTACTGCCGTTAATAAAAATGCAGCCGGATACGAACTTAAATTAACCTTGATTGGATACTTCGAGGAAATAGATACTGGTTTAGTGTCTGACCTAAACGGCGACCACAAGGTTGATTTTGCGGATTTCGCTCTCTTGGCTAATGAGTGGTTGGCTACCTCTTCCTGAACCATCCGTGCTTTTACTGCTCGGCTTAGGTGCCGTTCGGCTACTTCGACAAGCTCGGTACAGGTTCGCTCACGACAAGCGGTGATGTTGAGAAGAAAAAGGCGTGATGGACGATAGATGGGGGGACGAAGGATGAAGAAGAATATCGAATCCTTCGACAAGCTCAGGACAGGTTATTGAACAAGGAATTTTGAATTAGGAAATGGATTCCTGCTCCTTCGGCTACTTCGACTCCCTCGATAATGCCCTTCGATTTCACTCAGGACTGCGCTCGGGACAAGTCCGCTCAGTATGAATTTGCTCAGGACAGGTTGCGCAGGAATGACAAGAGGAAGGAAGTTAACTGTCAAGGACGATTGTTTCGGTTGGGCTGAGCAGTTTATAGCGTATTCCTCGCCATTCAATGGTTCTGCCGAAGGCGGAGGAGATAATAAAGAATAGTAACAGTAACGACCATACCCAGAACAAAAGAATGTCAGCAACGGCAGCGGCTTTCAGTGCTTGATGCTCGATGCTCGATACTTCCGCCTTCGCCAAGGCTACGGCGGACAAGCGTCGCTCGTATTTGAGCAATTTGTTAGCCATTTTCTGACGCAGGACCGCACGAATAAATTGAGCAGTGAAAAATAAAATAGGGACAAGGATAAAAATTGCCAAATGTCGATTGTCGATTTGCGATTTTGTTGCGGCGTAAATAGCCAGCGCAGTGCCAGCCCACAAGCCTAATATGGAATATAGACTGCTGCATAATCCAAACCACCAAGTCCCCGGAGTGTTTACACGGGTGATTAAAAATTGTCGTCGGCCAAATTCAAAAAGCTCACCCCAGGTGGTGGATTCATAGGAAGCCACCAGAGAGGCAGGGACAAAAACTATTCTTTTGTCCGCTTTTTTGACGGCGTAGCTTAACGACAAATCATCACTTAGGGCCTTTGGCCAAATTTTGTCAAGGCCCACTTGTCTAAAGACATCAACCCGAATAGCCATAGAGCCGCCCCAGGCCTGATTGAAGGGGGTGTTACCAAGCAATTGGGCAATCTTGGCGTTCACAGCCGATAGAGCTAAGCTGGCCAGATTGTTCTTTTTGGGCACAAACCAACGATAGCCGCTGGCAGCGCCATTTTTCGACTTTCGAAGAGGATGAACTATGTGGCTTAGCCAATCG
>CAZTWR010000078.1:0-8269 GCA_964618055.1 uncultured Pirellulales bacterium
TGTCGATTGATGATGTGGTAGAAATCGAAAGGAATAAAGGCGATTTTCTCGTGGTAAACAATCCACTTAGGACACAGTGGGATACTTTGGCGACTAAACTCAGTTGGGCGGAAAAGCCAAGGTATAAGAAGAACCCTATTTTGCAATAACTCGTAAAATGCCAACCACGCGGTATAAAACGGCTGATTGTCGGGTTCCCGCTTTGTGGGGTCCCTTTAATTATGAACATAATCCTGCGTAGAGAGTATTTAATATTATGAAAAGGCCAGCGGTATATATTCTCGTGCTACGTAGCGAAGCGCTACTTCGCGGAGTAGCAATTGTTGGTTTGCTGTTTATATCTGCTTTTTCAGAAAATGGCTGGGCTGTTGAAAACCGTATAAGTTCGAGCACAATTCCCCCAAGCATCCGACGTGAAGGCCTCATTCGCAGCCCCAATCCGATTGACAGAGGTGGTAACCTGCTGATTACTGGAAATGTCAGAGACGGAAGGTACTTTCGCGGCGTAGTGCCCTATCGTTCGCCCACGGATTTTGGGGCGGAGACTCCTTCATCGTCGCTTGATTCGTTTTTGAGGGATTCAACCGGCTCAGAAGATATCAGCCGTTTCACCCCAAGATACAGAACATATTATTCGCTATACAAACCATATTATTCACCGACTCAGACGGTAACGGTTACAATGCCGGGTTATTCTTATGTGGTTAGGCCGCCGACTGCCAACATTGATGGTCGTGTTACGCAAGTCGATGTCGTTGGGACCTTGCCGCCGCGCCTCGCTACGATGTTAGACTCCGAAGCTGTGATACCTTTTAGACGCTTGAGGCCGATGTCGATGACACCGGAAGAAATAGAGAAACTAATTTCATCTGAAATCACCACAGACTCACAACACGAAATGCTGACTGACCAGCAATACCAGGCCCAGGTAGAGCAATTGATGCATGAGATAAAGCAGATAAGTGACAAGGCCGCTGAATTTGAAAAAAGCCTGACCAGCCCGGTTGACTCTTTGCTGCCCTCTACTACAATAAAACTGGACAGCGATGTCCCGCAGCGGTTTGAAACACCGACACAAGAAGAGCAAACTGGCGAAGGCGAAGAAAGTTCCGAGACGCCGTTTATTGCACCTTGGGGCCTGGATGAACAGCTTGATGTTTATGAGCAGATGAAATGGCAGCTCGATAACTTTCAAAAAGGTCTTGAGTTATCACTGGCTATGCAACAGGCTGAAGATGCTGCTGGCTCTGCCGCAGGTGAAGGTGACGAGGAACCAGCCGAGGAGCAAACCCAGGAGAGTTCTCTGGCCGAGAGGCTTACTGAGATTGGTTTATCCCCTGCCAGAGCTAAAGGTGTTTTGGGCCCATTTGAAACTTTTGCTTCCTTTTCAGAGGATAAATTCAATCGGCATATGCGGGCGGCAGAACTGTATCTTAAGCAGGGCAGATACTATCGAGCTGCGGATGCCTATACGCTGGCATCGATTTACAGGCCGGATGACCCCCTTGCCTGTGCCGGAAAGAGCCATGCCCTCTTTGCATCGGGCGAATATATGAGCAGCGCCCTCTTCCTTTCCAGGGCCTTGCAGATTTTCCCTGAATATGCACAGTTTAAAATCGACATTGAGGCTATGGTAGGCGACAGGGACAAGCTCGAGACCCGTGTGGTTGATGCTGAAGAATGGCTGGAAAGAAGTGGTGCCCCTGAGTTGCACTTTTTGCTTGCCTATGTTTATTATCAGATGGACAGACCCCAGCGGGCTAAAGAAGCGGTCAACGCCGCTTACGAAAAGATGCCGGAGGCACCGGCTATACTCGCACTTAAAAAAGCTATCGAAGATAGTATACAGCGTATGGCCGAGGACGCACAAAAAAAGTAAAAAGGTTTGTCCTCCGTTAGGAGTCCCTAGGACTGAGCAACGCTCCGCAGAGCAGTAAGGTATCACTTTTGAATCCGCCTTCGCCAAGGCTATGGCGGACAAGATTGGGTTTGATTGGGTTCGTTTTGAATAGTTCATAGTTCGTTGTTTTTTGTTATTAGTCATTGTTATTACTGTGCTTACAACCATTTTTGGCTCTTCGGAAATTGGGTTCGTTTCGCATAATTTGTTATTTTTGATTGATCCACTATCTAAAATCCGGCATTGAGTTTTTTGGCGAGATTGAGGCGTTGAAACTCGAGAAGCGTTTTGTATAAGCTGTGCTCAATTCGCCGTTCATACATTAAGAGACGGTCAAGAACCCTTGCATTTGAGAAGTCTTTTACGGCCAAACGGCCGAGGGCCAATTCCCCGTTAGAGTTATTCGCATTGCTCGGCGACTCGCCAGCGATACTGAAATACAGTGATTGAGTGAGTTTTTTAAACGGGTCGTTAGACTCGCCGGCGTTCAGTGTGTCGATGGCCTGATTCTGGAAGCGTCCAGCACGTTTCAGACGCCAAGAGAGGGTAACGATGCGTTCGGCTAGCATAGATTCCATCGGGCTGACGGGGCTTAGCTCATCGAGCAACTGCTGCCGATAGAGGTCGAAGTCGGCCTTGCTTTCGGATGCGATTACATCGCATTCGGCCAATAGGCCGTGTTTTACGGAGTTTTGAGAGGCGACGGCCTTGCCTTGGCTGGTGCGCGGGCCGGTTGATTTTTGAGCGTTAAGGCGGTTGGCGAGGATTTGGGCTTCAGTAGACATTGTTTAGTCCTTAGTCGATAGTTATTCACGAACGATTATTTTTGACTTGGACCTGCTGGACCTGAAACCTTGCCCTACTGGGCGATATGCGTTCCCGCCAGAGGCGGGCGAGTGCTTTCTTGCAAACTGAGGGGTATTTTAACATATTTTCAGACAAAAATCAAGAAAAATTTAACCACAGATGAACACGGGTTGACACAGATTTTAATGTTTGCGGGAAAATAATTTGCGGGTAAAATGGGGCGGAATTATTAGCCACAGACTTTATTGATTGATTATGGATTATTTAATTTGACGGGAATTGTGGGATAAAAAAATTGTGGGGGAAAGGAGAAAAGATATTGGTGAGTTTTTAGGAACGTGCCATGGAAATCAGATTTGAAGAAAAAGCAAAAAAATCTAGGAATATTAAACAACTTGCAGAGCAGTTCTTTAAGGAAATTTCGACTCTTGAGAGTAAACTTGGCTTGCCAATAATAATCTTTCAAGATGGTGTTAATAGTAGCTACTATAGTAAATGCCACATTTTAGCCAGTATTGCATCAAAATTCATAGATTTGAATGCTAAGATAAATGCAAGTGACAGCGAAAGTTTCCGAGCTAACAGAGAATTGATGTTAAAGCATACTACGTATCTCAAAATGAAAGCGGATGCCTCACTTGGTAGAGAATTTAATGATATTATTGTTGAATACAATGTGGAGTATGAGATAGATAAACCGTTAAAAGTATGGGGAGGTCAGCATCGTGCTCATGCGATCTCAGAAGCAATAAATTCCGGTATTGATAGGTACCATGGATTTAAAGTCTACTTTAGTCTCAACAAAAACCAGAGGACCGAAGTTGCCCTAATCTCTAATACGAATATGGCTGTGTCTGACGACACTTTTGACAGAATGCTCGAGGAAACAACTTTTGGGTACACTTTAAGAAAATGGTGCCAGAAAGTCGGTTTCCTAGGACAGGGTGAAGATTTCCCAGATGTGGGTGCACGGTCCGAGAAGATCTCCGTAAAATTAGCAAGAAGCTTCATTGTTAACTACTATCTTGGATTGGATAAAGGGAAGACGATCAAAAATGAAGAACTTGATAAAAACATTTATGAACCGTACGTTGCAGAAAGCGGAGTAACAATCGATCAACAGTATGACAGGATAATGCACGAGGAGGGTGAAAAAATTTTAAATGAAAAAGGACTCCTTGAAGCTGGAAAGAAGTTTCTAACACTGCATAGGGCTCAATATGAAAAAGTAAAAATAAATCCTAAAAAAATTAAAAATCTAAAATCATATCGTAATAAGGCATTAATCGTCTCAGTCTTATGCGGCTGGAGTTATATAGCAGGTCTATTACAAAACAATAAAAGAAGATTAAGGAACCACTATAAAATACCTAAAACGACTTCAAAAATACCAGACCCTCTAAACGCAGAGGAAATGTCTCATTTCAAACATGATTCAGACCCGCCAACTTACAGAGGACTTGGAACAAGACAAACGTCAAAAGACATACAGAGAATCGCACAAGTATTTTTAGCTAAAAGTTTGACTGATAACTGTGCATTTGACAAAAGATTTCTGTTAAAAGCGGTTAGTACAGTTGTTGGATTAACTACACTAAAGAAGGGATATACATAAGATGTTGAACTATCGCGATTATCTTTCTTATTCAGAAAAATATATTCAATTAGCTGAGGATGAATTAGCTGATAAGCTAAAGTTTCTCATACCTTCTATTCTCCTCTCATGGGTTGCGATAGAGTCTTTTACGAACAATATAATGGATGATTTTGCTAGTTTACCAGCGGATTTGTTTGAACTTCATGAAAGGAGTCTTTTGCTAGAGAAGAAAGTTGAATTTATTAAACATGGAAGTGATATGGGTAAGTTCAAGCTTGAACAGACAGAATACAAAAAAGTGGAAGAAAAAATTCTATTTCTAATAGCTAAATTTGGCAACTTAAGCAAACCATATAAAGGAGAAACCCTCTGGCAAAAATTTGAAGAGCTACGTGATATTAGAAACAAAATATTACATCCGAGAAGAAACATGGATTTAGAATTGACTATAGACAAAGCGTATAAATATTTAGAGACCTCAAAAAATGTTATCCAATTTGTTTCAGAAAATGTTTGGAATAAGAAAATATCTTTTTAGATAAATTGGGGAACATGAAGACAGGACGTGTTGAAAAAGTCGATTGAGTCTGTGGAAAGGGTGGGTGATTGATTTTCCTTAATAGAGTTGCTGACCAGATTTTACCTCGTGTAACTTTTTTGACCTTTGGTTGTCAAATAGCTTGGGGTGTACGCTTTTGAGTCTTTTCTCTGCTGCCTTAAAATAGCTTTCGTCTATCTCGAAGCCGAGAAATTCTCTGCCGAGGTTAAGGGCGGCAACGCCTGTTGAGCCAACGCCCATAAATGGGTCAAACACCAAATCACCGGGATTAGAGGCCAATTTTATTATGTGGCTTAATACTTTTACTGGTTTTTGAGTAGGGTGCATCGGTTCCTTAATTCTTTCCCTTCCCATACAAATCGGAGACTCTATAAAGTTGTGCATCTCCTTCTGATTGGTGAAATTCCACGTGTGACCTTTGTTCCAAACGCAAATAATCAGTTCACAGCTGTTTAAGAAACCTGCCCTTCTTATCTTCGGGACTGGATTGGTTTTGTGCCAGACAATGTATTGAAAGGTGTCAAACTTCGGATCAAATACTTTATGCCATCTCCCAAGTAAGTTGTAGCTGGTAAATGCAAAGATATTGCCAGTTGGTTTCAGGATTCTTATAAAATCGTCAATCAATTCAGCAGGGTCAAAAATTCTTTTATCCCACTCAGCAAGGTCGTTGTTAATATCCTTTCTCCAACTTAATTTTATGTTCCCGGTTGAGTATTTGCTTAGGTTATAGGGGGGGTCAGTCAAAATTAAATCGATTGACCTATCTGGAATTTCCTTGATATATGTATAGCAATCTTCGTTGAAGATTCTATATTTATCCATTTTCTGTTCCTAAGTACGTGTGTTTTATAGAGTTTAAAGCATCCAGAACAAAATGAGCGGAGTTGCGATACTCCTCTAAGACAACGCCATACCCACTTTCCGATCGGCAAATAAAATTCCAAAAATCTTTGCCTATTAACAATTCATCTTCGGCAAAAAACTGCTTTACTCTTTCTTGTTTCCAAGGTTGCCCTTCGCCGAAGCGATTGTATGCGGTTGCAAAATGTATCTTGATATTAGTATCATTCGGAAGGATATTTGATAAGATAGCATACTGTTCTAAAATAGCTTCTTTTTCAGAACGAGCCTTTTTATTGTCAAGGTCACCACCTATTTTCAGTTCAATCAGGTAGTGGTCCCCGGATGCTTTGTCAATCAAGTAGTAGTCACTGTCATGACGCTTAGTGCTCATTTCTTCGTCTGAGGGTCTGGTTCTAAGATCCTGATAATCTTCTATTTCGGGTTTTTTCTTGCGACTTTTATACATTTCTAGCAATTCGGCGATTTTTTGTGTTTGCCTAATGCCGAGCGGCCCCTGAACATTTCTCTTTACTTCAAAAGATAACTCGGCTATACTTATGCCGAGTGCTTCCAACATATTTCCGAGTGAGCTATCAAAAGACCGTACCAAAGCAGTATAATATTGAATTTCGGGACCCAGAGCCGCAATAAAAACATTATGGATTTTCATATTAATAGTTCCGTTAGGATTGTCAACTTCTCCCTCGTGGCGGCCTTTAAAGCCTTCGGCAAAAGACTGCACCATTCCACGAACAAGTGTTCTTATAGCGGTTTCTGCTGATAGATTGCTCATTTATTTGGCTCTTTTAATGTTATAAATAGAAAATCCGCAAGCATTATAACCTCCTGTGGTTTAATTGCAAGGGCAAAAAAAGAGGGGATAGAGATAAGCCTTGTTACTGTGCAGGATATATTAGATAAAAAGTTTAGTGTGTTGCCATTAACAGAAACTAACGTAAAACCCAAAAAAGCGGGGAAAAGGAAACCTGCAACAACAATAACACAGCCTCACCTTTTTCAGAAAAAAGGAAAGTAAACCGCTAAATGCTATGCGCTGTCGATGATAAGAACTAATACATCTTCAGAGGATTCCAATTTTGCCGGTTCCCAACCTCGTCCATCATCTCTCATCCCTCGTCCCTCGTCTCTTACCCCTCGTCCCTCGCCTAACGTGCTGGATATCCCCAAGGTTTTGGCGCCGGGTGGTCTTATCGCTAAATCCCTTCCCGGTTTTGAGAATCGGCCTCAACAGGTGCAGATGGCCTGTGCGATTAAAGATGCATTTATGGCCCGGCGGCATCTGGTTGCAGAGGCCGGAACGGGCATCGGCAAGAGCTTCGCATATCTTATCCCTGCAATAGAGCTGCTTCACCGAAAAGCGGAAAAGGTGCTCATCAGCACCTTTACAATCACCCTCCAGGAGCAGTTAATCAATAAGGACATCCCTTTTTTGGCCGAATCTCTGCCGCAGACATTTACCCCGTTAGAAATTCCACAAACGGGGAGCAACCTGCGAAAGAAAGGATTTCTAACGGGGTTTACTGCCGTCTTGGCGAAGGGCAGAGGTAATTACCTCTGCAAGCGGCGGCTTGAATTTGCGCTGCGCAGGCAGGCGGCACTGTTTGATGAACGTGGCTCAACGCTTGCAGTAATAAGGCAGTGGGCCAATCAAACAAAAGACGGCTCGCTGAGTGACATTCCAGTTCTGCCGAAAAATCATATTTGGGATGCTGTCAGGAGTGAGCATGGTAACTGCCGGGGAAGAAAATGTCCACACTTCCACGATTGTTTCTACTGGCGAGCCAGACGGCGGTTAGATAGCGCTGGTATTATTGTGGCAAATCATGCCCTGATGTTTAGCGACCTTGTGCTCAAAGCCCAGGGTGCATCAGTGTTACCGGATTATAAATACATCATTATTGATGAGGCCCACAATATCGAGCATGTGGCCGAAGACCATTTCGGAGTGAATATCAGTAATTTCACAGTCAAATTCCTCCTCGATGCCCTTTACAATCCGAGAACGCATAAAGGGCTTCTTACCTATATGAATGCAGACAAAGCCATTGATGTGGTTGGCTTGATAACTAAGGAGGCAAGGAAGTTCTTCAGCCGGGTCGGCAAGTGGTACGAACAGACAAAGGACGAGACCGCAGGAAGATGTTATAAGAATTTTGTTGAGGATAATATCTCTGGTCTCTTGAAAAATCTGCGTTCGGAACTGGTTAAATTGGCAAAAATAGATGAAGACATTGATGAAAAATTCGAGATTATGCGATTCATCGACCGCTGCTCGACACTGGCGCAGGATTTGCATTCCTTCTTGACCCAGCAGCAGGCCGATTATGTTTACTGGGTTGAGCCGGCCGCCTCTGCCAGAGGCGCTACACGTTTGAGAAGTGCGCCGCTGAATGTCGGGCCGAATGTGAAAAATTGTTTGTTCGATAAATATGAATCGGTGATACTGACCAGCGCGACTTTGAGCAGCGGCCCGGCCTCAGACGACAGAAGCGGACTCGCCTCGGCGAAGCGAGTCGAAGCCGGGTTTGAGTTCTTCACC
>CAZTWR010000079.1:0-8263 GCA_964618055.1 uncultured Pirellulales bacterium
ATGATAGCGCCCATTCGGATTTCCGCTATCCGGGCGTCGACAGCAACTGGTGTTAGCTTTGCTAAAATATCGTCCTGGGCAAAACAGACAGGGACAATAAGTGTAATTACAACCGGAAGTAAAAATCTTGACTTTGCCTTCATAATCTATGCTCCTTATTTACATTTGATTATCATTTCTGTTCACCAATCGGCTGGTTATCTTTACTTATATACCGAAAAAAGTCAAGCCAAATCAAGGTATCTATGTGCTCTCTACTATCTGCCGAACTGCGATGCAGCCCCATTCCTGGCCACAGAAGGCACCAGTTCGTGGCTTGTCGCTCGTGAACCGTTGTGAGAGAATTGACGAATTGTAAGTGGTTAATTGGTTAATTAGTGAATTTAGAATGTAGAAGTAATGCGATGGCCAGATCCCTCCACTGCGCTACGCTTCGGTCGGGATGACAAGGATTGATACTCGATGCTCGTTATGGGTTGCGGGATTTGGTTTTGGGGGGTAAAATGCTAATTAGCGTACAGCAGGCAGCGTATAGCGAATAGAAAAAAATAGAGCCCCTGCTGGGCCAGAGTGAGTGTTTTCTCGGGGACAAGTTATGGACATTTATAATCTTGTCAGTTTTTCGGGGATATTTGTTTTAATCGGGTTTGCGTGGCTACTGTCTCGCGACAGAAGAAATATGAATTGGAAAGTTATTATCTGGGGGGTAGCTCTTCAGATATTAATTGCTGTATTTGTCTTCGTCGTTCCGGTAGGAGCGAAAGTATTTTTATTCGTGAACGATATAGTAATAAAAGTTCTGGAATCTTCATCGGCTGGGGCGAAATTCGTATTCGGAAGATTAGCACTTGCGCCAGGGCAAACGAACGAGGCAGGGGAGACATCACTTGGGTTTATTTTGGCTTTTCAGGCTTTTCCTACGATTATCTTCTTCTCGGCCCTGATTTCGATTCTGTACTTTTTCAAAATAATGCCCCTGATTGTCAGGGGGTTTGCATACGTATTTACCAAGCTGATGAGAATATCGGGGGCAGAGTCCTTAGTTGCAGCCAGTAATATCTTCGTGGGGATTGAGTCCACACTTACAGTTAAGCCATATCTTAACAAAATGACCCGGTCGGAACTGTGCACTATATTGACTGCAGGGATGGCTACGATTGCTTCGAGTGTTTTGGCACTTTATGTGCTTAGCTTAAAAGCTGTATTTCCGACAATAGCAGGGCATCTGGTTTCGGCGTCTTTGCTGTCGGCGCCGGCGGCACTTGCTATGTCGAAAATTATTTTTCCCGAAAGCGAGAGGCCGGAGACGTTAGGTATACAAGTTCGGCCTTATTATGAAAAAGATAAGAGTTTCTTCGAAGCGATTATTAACGGAGCAAATGCCGGTGTTAAGATGATTGTCGGGATTGTGGCGCTGCTTATAGCAGTTTTGGGTCTGGTTGCGTTGGTTGATTTGCTGTTGTCGGCTTTGGGGACGAAGATAAATTTGGTTTTCGGCTTTGAGGGTGAGTGGTCCTTGAAGGCGATTATGGGTTATATCTTTTATCCGTTTACGTTAATTTTAGGTATTCCACCGGCTGATGCAGGAGAAATTAGCAAGATTATCGGTGAGCGCACGATTGTTACTGAGGTTGCAGCTTACAGGGATTTAGCGACCGCTTTAGAGCAAAATTTATTGCAGCATCCGCGTTCGGCGGTGATTGCTACATATGCCTTATGTGGGTTTGCTCATCTTGCCTCGATGGCTATTTTTGTTGGTGGCGTTTGCGCACTGGCTCCTGCTAAAACGAGCGATATAGCAAGGGTTGGGCTTCGCGCACTTTTAGCGGCAACGTTAGCCTGTCTTTTAACCGCCTGTGTTGCTGGAACATTCTTTACAGAAGGTTCGATTCTATTGGGAGGCTGATTATGTTCCTGAAGCGCTTGAGGGATTGCCGAGAATTCGTAGCTGGTGACGGCTCGATTTTACGGGAGCTTTTGCATCCTGAAAAAGCGGATTTGCAGATTCGTTACAGTCTGGCTCATGCAAAGGTTGCGGCAGGTCAAGAGACTGTCCTACATAAACTTAAATCCGCTGAAGTTTACTACATAACAGCTGGACAAGGATTAATGCATATAGATGATGAATCTCTCGAAGTTAGTGCTGAGTGTGCTGTTTATATTCCGCCGGGTGCGAGGCAATATATTGAGAATACAGGAAATTCTGATTTGAAGTTTTTGTGCATAGTTGACCCTGCATGGCGAGAGGAAGAGGAGGAGATACTCGAGAGGGTTTAATTTGTGGAAATTTGTTGCAATTTTCGGGAGGCAAGGTTAGGATTTGGCCGAAATGAGTTCGGTTAGAAAGTCTTAATACTAAAAGGAGTATGAGGTTATAGCAAATGGCTGAGCCGGCCGGGGACAGCGAAAAGAGCGGCAAAACCGCCGCTCGTGCTTCGCAGAGCAACATCAGCAAGGTCGTGAGCGATTTTGTTAATGGCTTGAGCGAGGAGCACCGTATGCTGATTGTTCTCAAGGCCCAATTGTACGCCGGGTTGTGGGAACCGATGCTCGATGACCTGCGAAATCGCTTAGCTGGTAAGCCGTATATATTCAAGCTGGCAAATCGAATACAAGACGATATCGAGCGCATTGAGCAGATGCAGGAATTCGAAGCTGAGCATAAAATTGATTTGGCTGACTATATTGATTCGCTATGAGTGGGAGAAATTTAGGGTTAAGAGGGGATTGTATTTAAGATTCTGTGAGGTGATAAAAAGATGCTGAAATGTAGATTGGTGTCATTGGTGAGTTTTTTTATTTTCTGTGTTGTTCCAAGTGTAGCTGTGGAGAGTAGTTTAGAGCGGCTGATTTCACCGGAGCTGCTCAAAGGTGCTGAGCTGGAGATATTGTGGGAGAACAAGCTGCCGATAAAGACGGGGGAAAGTCTGGAGCAGTTATTTATTCCCTTCGACTGCGCTAAGGGCAAGCTTGGTAATCGTATCTACGGGCTTTCGGACCAGAATTTTATGGTTAGTCTGAACCGGGAAAAAGGTAATGTGATATTCAGCACCTCTATTGCCGGGGTTGGTTTGCCTGTGGTTGGGCTGGGGCTTTATAAGGACGAGCTTTTTTCTGTAGCCGGCAACAAGCTGGTTGAGATTAATCCGGACTCCGGCATAGAGCGTAGTGCCAAGCGTCTTGAGTTCGGTGTAGCTTGTCCTGCTGCTCGCAACAGCTCGTATTTTTATATTGCAGGTACTGACAGGCGTATTCATACGTTCCGTTCAGAAGACAAGGTTCAGGTTTTTGAGGCGGCTGCTGAGGACGATTCGATGATTACTTCGGTTGTTGCTGATGAGGATTTTGTTGTCTTTGCCACCGATACGGGCTCTTGTGTTAGTATCACGCCGGATAGCCCCAAGCGGTTGTGGCAATTTGATGCTGCCGATGGTATTGCCTGGCCGATTGTAAGGGATGCGGGAGCGCTGTTTGCCGCCAGTAAGGATACGAACGTTTACAGGCTTAACGTGCGGACGGGAAAGTTTGTTTGGAAGTACCAGACCGGAGCGATGCTTGAGATGGGCCCGCGTGTCACACAAGGAGCTGTTTATCAATATGTTCACAATGAGGGTTTGGTGGCGATAGATAGAGAAAACGGCAGGCGTTTGTGGCAACTGGCCGAGGGCGTTGATTTGTTGGCGGAGGCGGAGGGAAAGGCTTATGTGATTACGAACGCAGAGACGCTGGTAGTGATGGATAATAAGAAAGGAAAGCAACTTCGTTCGGTTAATTTGGCGGGGGTTTCGAGATATGCAGCCAATGTGGCGGATTCTAAAATCTATGTGGCAGATAAAAAAGGCCGAATTGCCTGTTTAAAACCCATCGAATAGTGTGGAGTGGTTCGTTGTGTCGCGGCACGTCGGGAGGTGTGGTAAGTTGCAAATTTTAATAGAGAAGTTTTTGAAAGGAAGAAGTGTAAATGGATGTGAAAATTAAGACTGCGTTGATAAGTGTTTCTGAAAAAAAAGGTGTTGTTGATTTTGCAAGAGCGCTTAGCGGAATGGGGGTTAAGATAATCAGCACGGGCGGGACGGCTAAGAAATTGAGTGAGGCGGGGGTGAGTGTTGTTGGTATCGAATCGGTTACGGGTTTTCCTGAGATGATGGACGGCAGGGTGAAGACGCTTCATCCGAAGATACATGGGGCCCTGTTGGGGCTGCGCGATAAAAAAGAACATACAGACGCAATGGCCGAGCATAGTATTGAACCAATAGATTTGGTGTGTGTGAATCTTTATCCGTTTGAGGCGACAATCGCCAAGGCAGATTGCACGCTGGAAGAGGCGATTGAGAATATTGATATTGGCGGGCCGAGTATGATTCGCTCGGCTGCGAAGAATCATAAATTTGTAACGGTTGTTACTGAGCCGGGGCAGTATGATAAGGTCATTGAAGAGATGGAGGCGAACGGTGGGGCTGTGAGCGAGGAGCTTCGCAACGATTTTGCAAGAGTCGCCTTCGGGCTGACGGCTTCGTATGATGCCGCTATTGCGAAATATCTTAACGGCAAGAGGCAGGTCGAGTATCCGGAGAGGGTTTCAATCGCACTTAAGAACGAAGCATTGCTACGCTACGGCGAAAATCCGCATCAAAGCGCAGCTTTCTATAAGCTGGCACCAAGCGGTGAGATGTCGGTCAGCAGCGCGAAGTTATTAGAAGGTGGCAAAGAAATCAGCTTTAATAATCTTCTGGATACGAATGCGGCGTTTGAATTGGTGAAGGAGTTCGCGGAGCCGGCGGCGGTTGTTGTTAAGCACCTTAATCCGTGCGGCTGTGCGGTCGATGAGAATATCTGCCAAGCATATCGAAAGGCTTACGAGGGCGATGTTGTCAGTGCGTTCGGCAGTATTGTCGCATTGAACAGAAAAGTGGACATTGAGCTTGCTCGAACGATTATGGAATCTTACGGCCGATTCGGCAAGGCGCTAGGGGCAAGCGGGTTCTTTGCTGAAGTGATTATTGCACCGGAGTTCGATAAGGATGCAATCGAAATAATCCGGACGCTGAAGAGCTGGGGCAGCAGAGTTCGGCTGATGGAGACTGGGCCAATTGACAGGGCGAAGATTGATGTAACCGAATTTGATGTTCGCTGCATTGTCGGTGGGATGCTTTTGCAGCAGAGAGATTTGGTCGGGTGGGAGCCGGATGTATTGACGTATCCGACGAAAACCAAGCCGACAAAAAAACAGCTTGAAGATTTGAGGATTGCGTGGATAACAGCCAAACATGTCAAGAGCAATACGATTGTATTAGTTAAGGACAGGAAGGTTTTGGGCGTGGGGGCAGGTCAGATGAATCGAGTTGAGTCTGGGCTGATTGCATTTAAGCACGCAGGCGATGAGACGAAGGGGGCTGCGTTAGCTTCGGATGCGTTCTTCCCGTTCCCGGATAACGTTGAAAACGCTGTGGAGGCGGGCGTGGCGTGTATCGTTCAGCCGGGCGGCTCTAATAAGGATGACGAAGTAATTGCCTGTGCGGACAAACACGGGATTGCGATGGTGTTCACCGGAAAAAGACACTTTAAGCATTAGCGGATAGCGTGCAGCGTTTAGCGTACAGGATAGGCAAAAATACGAAATGCGAAGTACGAAAGACTCCACAGGACACCTAACGGTGGAAGCAAATTCGAATTACTAAAATCCGAAATTCAAAACAAGAATTAGCCACAGAGGAGTAGATTCCTGCTTTCGCAGGAATGACAATATTAAAAATCAAAAAGCAAAATTACAAATCAAAATTTAAAAGCTACAAAAGGGCAGAAACAGAAAGTTGGATTTTTAGATTGGGCGTTTTGGTTTGACGAGGGGATTGAATTAAGGATTAAAAAAGGCTGCGAGTGGTATGCTCGCAGCCTTTTAGTTTGGCAAAATAAATTGTAAGTTTACGTGCGGTGTTTTCTTAGCAGTGTCAATGCACCAAGGCCAAGCAGTAAAAGCGTAGATGGCTCGGGAATATAAGCTAGCTTCAGGTCGTCGTTTGTATAGTCGTAGTAGCTAATCCACGGATTGCCGCTGGCATCCAGCGCAAGTGAAGAGTACATGCCTACGTCACCGGCACTATCCACCGTTTGGATATTCCATCCCGCCCTCGCGCTTACAAGCAAACTGCCGACCAGAACAATTGCCAATGCCAAAACCGATTTCTCTTTGATTTCCATTATTCTACCTCCTAAAAAAATTGCGTTCTTTCGCAACAACAAAAACAAAATACTGTTAGCCTTTCTCAGATTTGCTTCATACCCTCACCTCCTTTCTGCAATATAAAATGAACTATTACCAGTGGAATAACGTGCTCCGCTCACACTTAGTGTTTGTTTTCTGCCTATATTTTATACATAAGCCGCTTTTGGCAGGAAAATCATCCCCCGCCCCCTTAAAGAAAGACAGACGTCCTTTGAGGCAAAACAAGATGCCTGAATAGTGATGTATCTGAAAACGTTAAGGAAAGGAACAAAATCTTTTCGAAATTTTTTCGCGGGCCAGGGGAAGATTCCAATATCTTACTTACAAACGGATTACGGGAAAAAACGCAAGGGGGAATGAACAAATGCTGAACAGACAATTTTACAGCGGGGCTGTTATTTTTTGATTTTTGTTTTTATTCCTGCGGCTTTGCGGAGTTTGGCGGTCATATCGGTTTTTTCCCAGGTGAAGTTAGGCAGATTTCTTCCGAAATGTCCGCCGTGTGAGGTGTCTGCGAAAATCGGCCGCGCAAGCTTCAGATAACGAATCATTGCCTTGGGGGTTAGTGGAAATAGTTTTCTTACGATTTGACTTATTTTTTTCTCGCTGATTTTAGCAGTTCCTTCAGTGTCAATGAGAACGGAAATCGGCTCGGCTACTCCGATGGCGTAAGATAACTGGACTTCACAGCGGTCAGCGAGGCCTGCAGCGACGATATTTTTAGCTATGTATCTGGCCATATAGCTTGCGGACCTATCGACTTTTGTTGGGTCTTTTCCGCTGAAGCAGCCGCCTCCGTGGCTTCCTCTTCCGCCATAGGTATCGACGATGATTTTTCTGCCTGTCAGGCCACAATCGCCTTTTGGGCCTCCTGTTACGAATTTGCCGGTGGGATTGATGTGATATACAATTTTTCCGTCTACGAGACGCTTCGGCAGAACCGGCAGGATAACTTTTTCGATTATTTGCTTTCGTAGCTGCCTATAAGTAATAGATGGTGCGTGCTGAGCCGCGACAACAACCGTATGAATGCGTTTTGGCTTGCCGTTTTCATATTCGACAGTTACCTGGCTTTTGCCGTCGGGTCTGAGCCAGGGCAGTGTCTTATTTTGCCTGAGTTTAGCGAGTCGAGTTGTAATAGCATGTGCGAGCTGGATTGGCATAGGCATCAGTTGCGGTGTTTCTCTGCAGGCATAGCCGAACATCAAGCCCTGGTCACCTGCACCTTGTTCTTTGTGCAGGCCGGCGCCCTCTGTTACACCTTGAGAGATATCAGGACTTTGTTTTCCAATCGATACGAGGACCGAACAGTTTTCGTAATCAAAGCCGAGTTTGGGGTCATCGTAACCAATTTTCTTGATTGTTTGGCGAACCACCGAAGGAATATCAACGACGGCATAAGAGGTGATTTCACCTGCAACTATTACCGTAGTATCCTTAACGAGTGTTTCGCAGGCGACCCTGCTTTTGGGGTCCTGTGCGAGCATTGCGTCAAGGATTGCATCAGATATGTGGTCGGCCACTTTGTCAGGATGGCCCATCGTTACGGACTCACTGGTGAAAAGATATTTGCTGGCGTCACAATTAGGATTGCTGTGGCTGGATTTTTTTGCCATTTGTAGTTTATCCTTTTAACAGTTCATTGTTTATAGTTCATTTTTTATAGTTCGTTGTTCATAGATTACGGGCTATTCATTGAGTCTCCAATTATAGTTTATGTATTCTACGGAATAGTTTTCTACTTCAAGGAAGGCTACGTCCTGTTGAGAGATATAATTCGTGGCGAAGTTTAAGACAGCCCGGAGGGATGGCGGCTGGTCTTTAAATTTTTTGTCTGTGCCGTATTTACTGATAAACTCTTTTCCATACCAGGTTGGGTGAAAGATGGCGGAAAGATGGACTATGTGCTTTTCTCTGTCTATCCTGAATGCGAGTGGGCTGGATAAGAATTTTCTGGTCTGATCGTCTAACTGCTCGTAGAGCCTGCATCCGTAATACGGCTCATTGCGCAAAGGCGGGCTGGAGAGGCTGGCGTAGGAT
>CAZTWR010000080.1:0-8199 GCA_964618055.1 uncultured Pirellulales bacterium
GCAGAGCGAATTCGACTGCCAAATCCAGCAGGTCAAACTCTTCTGTTAAAGGCACACGCACGCCGCCAATACCTTCGACGATAACTATGTTACTATTTTGGCATATATCTTTGTAAGCGGCTGCGATTCTGTCGAAATCAATCGCAGGAGTGTCGTAAGCGGCACTTACAATAGGTGCTGCCGGGGTGGGGTAACCGACGGGGGTTATTGTCGATAGTGGCAGGTCGCTGTTTGCACAGTAGGAAAGGAATTCAGCATCATCGCTTATGAAGCCCTCCCAGCTGCGTTTGCAGCCAGTGGCAATCGGCTTGAATACACCGACCTTTAGGCCTTTATCGGTGAGAATTTGGGCGATGGCGCCGGCTATTAATGTTTTGCCTACGCCGGTGTCGGTGCCGGTTACAAAAAGACCGGCCTTTTTGGGCAAATTCAGATTAATTAGCATTTAGCTTTTCTCAGTTAACCCTCATTGGGGTCTTGCGCGCCGGATTCCTGCGTGCTCTTGTCTTTCTTGCGAGTCAGGACGATTTTTGCGGGGAACACTCTGATGTCATAGGCGTATTTGAGTACAAACGCCTGGAGTTCTTTGGTCGATGCCGTTAAAATAATCTCATCCTCAACTAATTCATACTTAACTGCATTAGGCTCTTCCTTGAACAGTTCCTTCATTTCGTCGTTGATGGTGCGCCGCATCTTCAACTGGGGTTTAATGGAATCAATTTTTATAAACGTATGAGCAGGCACAAAGAAGAAAAAGTTGTAGCCCCACTTCATCTTTTCCCACTCCTGTTGCTCGGATGGGAATTGGCTGGGCAAGACGTCCAGGAAAAGGCTGTTCTCCAGTTTCACTAAATGCGCTACAAACGAACCTTTTTTGCCCTCATCATCAGAATAAACTAATTTGTATGCCTTTTCCTCTGCCCCGGCACGACTAAATTCCCAGGTAGTTTTAGGGTTCTTTGGGTCATCCACCCAAATACCCGTCAACTCTTCTTCAAACACTACATCTTCTTCGGTATAAAGCTGATGGAGTGACATAACAGGCACACAGCCGCCTAAGATTCCAGCTAACAGGTAGAAAAGAAGCTTTTTAGTTTTCATTTTCATGTCCCCTTAAAATTTTTTGAAAGTTATTTATTTGCTTCGCTAATATGGCATTTTACTATTTGGTGGGGCAATAGCAACGAATTTAATCGGCACCGAAAATTGGTTTGCAAAACTGCCGTTAAAAAGCGATACTTTCGCTATGAGTGGCCGAGAGGACCAAGATAGATTTGCCAGGGTGCGGGAACGAATGCTCAAGTGGGACCTGATGGGCCGGGATATAACTGACCCCCAGGTGCTTAAAGTGATGAGAGAGGTTCGACGGGAAGAATTTGTGCCGGCAGAGTATCAATCGCAGGCTTATGCTGATGGTCCTCTTCCTATTGGAATGGGCCAAACCATCTCTCAGCCATATATCGTTGCCTTGATGACGCAGGAGCTGCGACTTAATCCCAATTGTGAGGTTCTGGAGATTGGCACCGGCAGCGGATATCAAACTGCTATTTTGAGCAAGCTGGTAAAAAAAGTCTATACGATAGAGAGGTTCGCCCAGCTATCTGAGTCGGCTCAGGTGGTTTTGAGCAGATTGGACATCGGCAATGTCGAATTCTACATCGGTGATGGCAGTTGTGGCTGGCCCCAGAAGCGGATTTTTGATCGCATTATCATTACCGCAGCGGTGCCGAAAATGCCGCAACCTTTGGTAGAGCAGCTTGCAGAGGGCGGCTTTATAGTCGGGCCTGTCGGTTTCTCAGGAATCCAGGAGCTTATGGTCTGCGAAAAGAAAAAGGGGGAAATCGCTGGAAGAGTAATTTGTGGTTGCCGGTTTGTTAAACTGCTCGGCAAGTATGGTTTTGGCGAAGCGGAAGATTAATTTTCTATTTCTATGATGCAGTCGGTAAACGGAGAACAAAAAGACAGGCTCGATTTATCGATGCCGGTCCAGTTCTTAAAAGGTGTCGGGCCGGTTAGAGCCGGGACCTTTGCGCAGTTGGGAGTGCGTACGGTAGGGGATTTGTTAGAGTGTTTTCCACGGGACTGGGTCTTTACACCTGAGCCGATAAAGATAAATCAAATGCAGCAGGGTCAATCTGTTACCATTATCGGTATGGTCGAGTCAACAGACTACCAAAACTATCGCAGACAACCGATATTTGAAGCCTTAATCAGTGACGAGACAGGAGTATGCAGGATTATATGGTTTTACGGCGGGTATCTACGAAACCAATTAAAACCCGGCACGGTGATAATGGTCTCGGGCAAGGTCGCTTTATATAAACATCAGTTGCAAATGACCAATCCAAAATTCGTGGTGCTTGATGAGGAACACTTAAAGCCGGCTGAATGTTTTAGCGGTGGAGTTTACCACGCTTCTGCCGGGTTGAGCAGCAGGCAAATCAAGCAGATAATCGCTCCCTTGCTTGATAACTTGAACGAGCTTACGCCTGAGTTTTATGACCCAGGTTTCTTAAAGAATGCAAACCTAATCAGCAGAAAGGACGCATTTCGGTGGATACATTTGCCGCCGGACGAGAAGAAACTGGCACAGGCAAAACGCAGATTAAAATATGACGAACTATTCCTGATGCAGGTGGGATTGGCGCTGCGGCGGTATAAAATGCAGCATTTCTCGACAGCAGTACCAATGGACTGCACTAACGAAATCGACAGCCGAATTAGAAAGCGGTTTCCGTTTTTGCTTACCGAAGACCAAAACTTCTGCATTGCCGAAATTGTTGCCGATACGAAGAAATCTCAGCCGATGAATCGACTTCTGCAAGGTGATGTGGGGTCAGGTAAAACGGTCGTGGCACTTTATGCAGCTTTGCTGGCAATTGCCAATAAAACACAGGTGGCGATTATGGCCCCTACAGAAATTTTGGCCGGTCAGCATTTTATAAGTATCGAAAGATATTTGAAAAACAGCAAAGTAAGGAGGATTTTGATAACGGGTGGATTGACCGGCAAAAAGAGAAAGGAGCTTTTGAATCGAATAAACAGTGGCCGGATTGATATTGTCGTAGGAACTGTCGCACTATTGCAGAAGGATGTAGAATTTCAGAAACTTGGCCTGGTAGTCATTGATGAACAGCATAAGTTTGGTGTTCATCAGCGTCTGCTGTTGCGAAAGCAGACTACGCCCCATTGTCTTGTTATGACTGCTACCCCTATCCCGCGGACGCTGGCGATGACTGCTTTCGGCGATTTGGATGTTTCTATTATAAAGCATTCTCCACCGGGCAGAGGCACTGTTATTACAGGCTGGGTCGCTCGGCAGGGTCGGCAGAAGGCATACGAGTTTATCCGCGAACGCCTGAGGGCGAAGAAGCAGGCGTATTTTGTCTATCCGCGGATTACCAATACCGAGGAAAATGCCGTCCTTAAGGCCGCAACTGATGGGTGGAGAAATCTCGCTCAAAAAGTTTTCCCGGAATTTACTGTCGAGCTTCTTCATGGCCAGATGCTTTCTGCGAAGAAGCAGCGGATTATGGCCGAATTCAGAAAAGGTAGAATCAATATGCTGGTCACAACTATCGTGATAGAGGTCGGCGTCGATGTGCCGAACGCAACGATAATGGTTATTGAGGGGGCCGACAGATTCGGCTTGGCACAGCTGCATCAGTTGAGGGGGCGTATCGGAAGAGGGGAAGCTAAATCCTATTGTTTCTTATTTGCCGAGACCGCCAGTGAGGCAGCAAAGAATAGACTTGAGATAATGACTAGGAGCAATGACGGTTTTGAGATAGCTGAGCACGACCTGCGATTGCGTGGGCCGGGGGAGTTATTCAGCACGCGACAGCACGGCTTGCCGGATTTGAAAATCGCAAATATCATTGATGATTACGAACTGCTGATTATGGCGAGGAAAAACGCATTCGAGTTGGTCGCCGAAGATCCTATGTTAACAAAGGCTGAGCACAAAAATATTCGCCGGGTGCTCTTGGCCAAGTTCGGTGATTCGCTCGGATTAGCCGATGTCGCTTAAGCAATAGCAGGGATAATTTGCTGGAATTTGGCGAGGAAAGAGTGTAAAACGCCAGTATCAATTTATGCAGATAAGTTACAAAAACAATCGGCTGGAAAAGGTTTTAGTCGGCGTTAACGTTTTGACGGCGGCGGTGGTAACGGCCTCTTTTGTTTGCCTCTTCGGCTTTGATGAGCCATTACTACAGGAGGGGATTTTGTATAGTCTTCAGGTGGCTTTGCTTTGTGTCTTCGTGGCAGAGAAAATAATCAGGCTGTTTAATGCAGCCTCAAAAGCCGAATTCCTCCGAGCCAACTGGCTTGAAATCCCGCTCTTAGTTGCGCTTGGAATAGTGGTGTTTGGAGCGGGCCATTACTTTGATAAGCTTGAGACTGCAACAGTTCGGCATTTCGCAGTAGGTATTTATCTTGTCCTGCAGGTAGTCATTAAAGTTTGTAGAACGGTTGTAAACTTGGCTGCTTCTGGTAGGAGCCCAGCCCAGACATTAATTGCGAGTTTCCTGGCTTTGATAATCTCAGGGGCAGGTTTGCTAATGTTGCCGAGGTCCTCAGCAAAGGCAGGGAAACTCGCTCCCGTTGATGCCTTATTCACGGCGACCAGCGCAACTTGTGTTACCGGCCTTGTCGTAAAAGATGTCGGGAAAGATTTTAGTTTGATGGGACAGTTGGTGATTCTATCGCTGATTCAGCTTGGCGGTCTCGGTATAGTTATATTCGGTGCCGTGATTGCTCTGCTGTTAGGCCAGGCATTGAGCCTGCGTGAATCAGCAGCGATGCAGGACTTGCTAAGTGCCAGTACAGTTGGCCGGATAAGTAGTATGATAATTTTTGTCTTTATCACGACTATACTTATCGAAGCTGCAGGTGCGGTTGCGCTTTTCGGGATGTGGGACGATGTGCCGGGCAGAGTTGATAATGTTCATCAGCAGTGGTTCTGCAGTATCTTTCATTCGATTAGTGCTTTTTGCAATTCGGGTCTTGGTTTATTCAACGACAGTTTCATCAGCTACAATAGATGTTGGGGTGTATATGCTGTGATTTGCCCGCTGATAATCTTGGGCGGGCTTGGCTTCAGTGTGCTTTATGACTTGGTCAATATTGCAGCCGACAGGATAAAGCGGTTCTTCAAGAAACTGTTTAGTAAGCGGTACCGCTTTTCAATGGAAGCGCCGAAAAGAATGCAGCTGCAGACCAAGATTGTTCTTAGTGTAAGTGCGGCCCTGATAGTTTTGGGGATGCTGGCTATTCTTTTCTTTGAGCATTACGCAGGTCGGAGCAGCTCTGATGGAACCCCTGGCCTTGCCGGCGCATTCTTTCAGTCGATTACAGCCCGGACAACCGGCTTTAATACTGTTGATATTTCGGCGCTCTCGGCCCAGAGTAAGTTTATTTTGGTTCTGCTTATGTTTATCGGCGGCTCGCCAGGCTCAACCGCTGGAGGAATAAAAACGGTGACATTAGCTGTGGTGGTAATGACTGCTTTTGCAGCCCTGCGAAAACGCCAGGAAGTTGAGATGTTTAAGCGTTCGGTTCGGGTGGTTGTTGTTGGAAGAGCAATTACTGTTACCCTGCTTTTTGTGGCGGTTTTTTTCATTGCTGCCTTGGTATTGAGTATTACAGAAAAGGCGAACGGCTTTACTATGTCGGATATTTTCTTTGAGACCGGTTCCGCTCTCGGAACGGTGGGCTTGACCACCGGCATAACGCCTTTCTTGACAACTGTGGGCAAATTGATTATCATTGCGGTGATGCTTATTGGCAGATTGGGGCCGTTAACGCTGTTGGCGGCGCTGACGTTTAACTTGAAGCCAGCTCGATACAATTATCCTCAAGAGGCGGTAATTGTCGGCTAAATTGGTGATTGATAATTGGGTGGTGGTAATTATTTAACCATTTAACCAAAATAGAGGTAAACACAATGAAGCGGTTTGCTGTAATAGGATTGGGACGGTTCGGTAAAAAACTGGCTATTGCTTTGGCGATGAGCGGCGCAGAAGTTATCGCAATTGACAAAGACAGGGAGGAAATAGAGCTGATTCGCGACCAGGTAAGTCACGCCGTTAGGCTCGACAGCACCGATGAAGAAGCCCTCAAAGCACAGGGGGTTGATAAGGTCGATGTCGCTATCATTGGCATAGGACAGGGAACAGGACAGGGTTTTGAATCAGCTATCCTGACGGTGGTGAACCTCCGGCAGATAGGGGTAAAAGAAATTTTTGCAAGAGCCGAGGACCCGATTGCGGGAGAAGTCTTCTCTAAGGTAGGCGCAACCGACGTCATTTACCCCGAAATCGAGTCCGCTCAAAGATGGGCGTATAAACTTATAGCGCCGCAAATCGGTGAAAAGATAGATTTCGCGCCGGGCTACAGCTTGGCCCGGATAAAAGCACCGGATAGTTTCGATGGAAAGACGGTTATGGATTTGCAATTGCGACAAAAATACAATGTCAATCTGGTTGCTATCAAAAGGGACGAGCACAGCAAGGCCAAAAAGAGCGAAAAAGGCGGAATCATAAATGTTCCTATGCCCAATACCATAATTTTCAAGGATGATATCCTGATGGTCGCCGGCTCCGACGCCGACCTCACAAAACTGCCACAAGAATGAGAGCATTCGACTCTATTCTATGGGCAGGTTTAGCCAAGCAACGGATAAGGCCTCGTTCCGATTTGTCAGACTTTTCGATGTTTCCTGAGCATATCGAGCAGGTTTTGCATATCTTTGGGTAAAGGGGCTTCGAATTTTACCAACTTTTTAGTTGTTGGGTGCTTGAATTCAAGAGTCCAGGCATGAAGGGCAACTCGGCTTATTACTGGTTCCTGCACAGCAGGTTCGCTCTCTGCCAATTGCCAGGGATAGACAAGCTTGCCCCCATACATATTATCACCTACAATTGGATGCTTAATATAAGATAGATGAACTCGTATCTGATGTGTTCTGCCGGTTTTGGGGTTTAGCCTCAGCAGAGAAAAGCCCCGAAAGCTCTCAACGACTTCGTAGAAAGTAATCGCTTCCTTGCCGATTTCGGGCCGAATTGCATATTTTTCTCTGACCTTCGGGTGCATACCTAATGGTGCATTTATACGGTCGGATGTCAGTTCAGGCACGCCGTGAACTATAGCGAGATAGCTTTTTTTAACCTGACGCTTTTCGAACTGTTTAGCGATTTTCCACTGAGCGGTATCGTTCTTGGTAACAACCATAACGCCGGTGGTGTCTCTATCGAGCCTGTGCACTATACCCGGCCGGAATTCGCCCAGACCGCTCGATAGTCTGTCTGAGTAAAAAGCAAGGGCGTTTACCAAAGTGCCGTGTGTATTACCTCGGGCGGGGTGAACAATCATATCGGGCTGCTTATTGAGCACGATGATGTCCTCGTCTTCATAAATGATATTCAGTGGAATATCTTGTGCCAAAATCTCTTTGCTTGGCGGTTTGGGCAGGGTAAACTCAATTTTATCACCTGGACTTAGATTAAAGCTGGGTTTGACTGCTTTGCCATTGACTTTGACGCCGCCCCCTTTGATTGTCTCTTGTATCATAACGCGGCTGAAGTTACTAAACCGACTATGGAGGTATTTATCAACACGACGTTCTTTGATTGAGTTTCCTACTTGAAGTGTTAAGTGTCCCTTGTCTGTGTTCGCATCTTGCATCTCGCTTCACTCATAATTACTGGCTGGGCAGATTAAAGTCAGGGGCCTCAGATGTGCTGTTTGGTGTTTGGATTCCTGAATCGATATCGGGAACCTCAAATACACCGTTTTGAGTTTGGAAACTCTCAGGCGATTCAAGTTTAATCTCGGGCTGTATAGGTGTGGCAGGTGCTCGTTTTGGTGCTTGGCGAAAGACCACCTTTCGCTGGTAATCGCCCATTGTTTGGATGCGTTGCTTTGCTTGAGAGGCGGCGACGGTGCTTTCGAAATCAGCGTTTGTGATTATTTCGCTGTAAATTTGCCGTGCCTGCTCGAAATTCCCGAGTTCTTCCTCGCACAGTCCCAGGCCTAATTTAGCCGTCGCCATTAACGACGGATTAGTCGAGGATTTCTCGATTGCTTTCGCGTAACTATCCTTTGCACGGTCTATCTGAGCTGTTAAGTCCTGCCTGCCTATGTTCCCAAAGCGGTAATGCAACTCCATCCGAAGTGCTTCTGCTCGTTTAATCAGTG